>NZ_ALNL01000027.1:0-20627 GCF_000293155.1 Mogibacterium sp. CM50
ATGTTGGATTTTCCAATACCGGCTGGTCTAATACCGGACTAATCGGCTGCTCATAAATGGTGTAGGTAATGGCTGTCATTTTCCCTTTTTCATCTCTGCCTTGTGACCTTTCAATATATCCTGCCTTTTCAAGCTCCAAAACTGCTGTGCGAATGGCGTCAATACTTTCTTTGTTGATATGGGATAGTCCTGCAAGGGTATAGTCCCAGTTTTCCGGAAGCGACAGCATTTGAGAAAGCAAGCCTTTTGCCTTTAGGGTCAGTTCCTTATTTCGCAGATGATGATTGCTCATGACGGTATAGCCTTTGTTTTTCTCTACTCTGAAAACTGCCATGCGGATACTCCTTTCGTTTTTTATTTGTTACGCAGTAAAAGAGCAATTTTGAAAGAAAAGGTATATTTCCCTTACTTTTTCAAAACCGCCCTCTGAAAGCCTTGTATTTCAAGCCCTTATTTACCTCTACTTCGTAACATGGGCATGAAAAAAGCGGCATCCTATGCTTCCTTTAACAGAAGCGAAAGAACACCGCTTTTACGATTTCCTATTTAGTTTTGATCCTCACAACATGCTTTGTGCTATCTGTGGTAGAATGTTCCTATCTGCAAGAGTTTTACAGCACATCAAGGCTCTTTCCTCAAAAGTAGTAAATTGGTAGTAAATTCAACTTGTACTCTTGCAAATTTCCTTGTATTTCAAGGGGTTTGAGGGTTAGTTATTAAAGTTTATAATAAAACATATCCATTTTTGATATTTGATTAAATTGAAAAAGCGACTAAAATGCAACGGAAACCATGCAAGACAAATTAAAACGCATAATGCTTAGAGAAATGGAGAGGGAAAAACATCAAAAAGGCGATAAAAATGATTAGAAAGTCCTTGACAAGTTGTTACAGAACAAACAGCAGCAGAAAACTACACTCTCTCGGTATAGGAATTCAATAGACATAAACAGCAATCGGAAATAGCGGGTTGCTGTTTTTTAATATCAGAACGAATTTTTTCTTGACATTATAGTCATTCAATGATAATATAACAGCGTTATATAACAGTGTTACATGATGTCGCAGTTTAACTACAGGAGTAATATGAATACGCAGCCTTACACTACAGACGAAGTTCAGACCAAACGCAGGATTATAGAAGCTGCACTTTATGAATTCGAACAGAAGGGATATCAGGGCGCTTCTTTGCGTCAGATTGTGAAGAATGCAGGGGTGACTACAGGAGCCTTCTATGGGTATTATTCCAGTAAGGCGGAGCTGTTTGAAGGTATTGTTGGTGTGCATTACGATGCTATGATGCAGCACTACACGGATGTTC
This sequence comes from Mogibacterium sp. CM50, assembly GCF_000293155.1. Lineage (NCBI taxonomy): Bacteria > Bacillati > Bacillota > Clostridia > Peptostreptococcales > Anaerovoracaceae > Mogibacterium > Mogibacterium sp. CM50. The sequence goes on from NZ_ALNL01000027.1 coordinate 1,322, forward strand.
AGGAATCATTTGCGATTAAAGAGTTTGATGAACAGAAGGCGGACATGGCCGATGTATCGCGTGACTGCATGCATTGGATGTTGAATTACGCATATGAGCATCTAAGAGAAGTAAGAATCATGTTCATGAAATCAGAAGGAACAAGATTTTCGGATTTTGTAGACAGATTGGTTGAGATTGAGGTTGAATCTACTGAAAATTTTAAGGTCGATCTTCATAATGACATGAAGGAGGCGGCACAGGAGTTTCTGAATATCGATTACAGATTCGAGCATATTATGGCTACAGGCATGTTTAATGCGTTTCGTGAGCTTATCGTTCATGAGATGACATATTCGGAGGCTAAGGTCCAGCTTGAACTCATTCGCAGATTTTACACCGCAGGATGGCAGGAGCTATTTGGTGGTATTTTCTAAGCGGATATTTCCACAAGATGATACCGTTTTTTTTGGAGCTTAAGTTAGACTGGACTAATCAACTGTCGATTAGCTGATTACGGACACAAATTTATCAATTATAACTGTTTAAAGACAAGGAGGAAGACATATGAATGATTCTTCAGGACGTAATGGCAGTAATGCGCTTGCCATAATTAAACGATTTGCGAGTTCGCGAAAGAGTAAATATATTCTCTCCGTTATATTCGCTTTACTTGGAGTGATATGCTCCATCATCCCGTATTACCTGATGAGCCGTATCGTTGTTAAACTGCTGGATGGTGTTAGTGACTGGGACGCCTATCAAGGGTATTTTATATGGATGATTGTTTTATGGACTCTTAGAGCATTGCTGCATTCTGTTTCTACAGGCTTCTCGCATGCTGCTACCTTTGCAGTTCTGGGAGATATAAGAAAAGCGCTCTGCTTCAAGCTTACCCGCATGCCGCTTGGAGATGTTAAACGTATGTCTTCCGGTTCTCTAAAGAGTATTATCGTTGAGAGAGTAGATAGCCTTGAAACTACACTTGCACACATTGTGCCGGAGTTCACCGCTAATCTGATTGCTCCTATAGCGGTGCTCGTTTATATCTTTACCATTAACTGGAAACTGGGCCTTGCAAGCATTATGACGCTGCCGGTGGCTGCTTTTTGTATGGGGATGATGACCAGGAATGCAGGCAGTCGTTGGGCTGATTGCGTAAAAAAAACAAAGGCTCTCAATGATACGGCAGTTGAGTATATCAACGGTATTGAGGTAATCAAGGCCTTCGGCAAGACGGACAGCTCATATGAGAAATTCGAGAAGGCGGCACATGAAGGAGCATATTGCTTTATCGATTGGATGAAATCAACAATCGTATTTTTTACAATCGGTATGGCTATAACTCCTACTACCATTCTGACAATTATACCTGTTGGAGGCATTCTCTTCATGCATGGGTCAATCACAGCAGGAGAGCTTATCACAGTGCTCATTCTCTCAGTCGGCATGCTGGCACCGCTTATAACTGTGATGTCATATACGGATGATATGGCCAAGATCGAAATTGTATTCGGAGAGGTTCAGGGAATACTTGATCGTAAAGAGCTGGAGCGTCCTGAAGCTACAGACTGTAAACCTGATGGAAATGATATTGTTATTAAGAATGTCAGATTCTCATATGAAGAAGGTACGGAAATTCTGCACGGGGTAAACATATCTATCAAGGAGGGTAGTGTGAATGCGCTGGTAGGACCGTCAGGCTCCGGTAAATCTACAATTGCCAGACTCATCGCTGCACTCTGGGACGTAGACAGCGGTGAGATCACATTTGGCGGAGTTAATATCAAGGATATGAGCTGGGACGATTATAATACCAAGATTGCCTATGTATCTCAGGATAATTATCTGTTCAATCGTTCGGTAATGGACAACATCCGCATGGGGCGTAAGGGTGCCGGCGATGAGGATGTCATTGAAGCAGCGAAGCGCTGCGGTTGCCATGACTTTATCATGAGATTGGAAAACGGATATGACACTATAGTCGGTGATGCCGGCGGACACCTTTCCGGTGGCGAAAGGCAGCGTGTCTCCATAGCCAGAGCGATGCTCAAGGGGGCGCCAATTGTTATACTCGATGAAGCTACTGCTTACACCGATCCTGAAAGTGAAGCGGTGGTACAGCGCTCGATTGCCGGCATGATTAAGGGCAAAACGCTTATCGTCATAGCGCATAGATTATCTACCATTGTGGATGCAGATCAGATAATTGTGGTGGATGACGGAAATATCGATGACGTCGGGACTCACGAAGAACTTCGAAGAAAAGACGGGCTTTATAATAAAATGTGGCTTGCACATGTATCGGCAAGGGATACTGTAGACGGAGGTGAGACTGATGTTTAAAATTCTGATGAAATTCTTCCGGTTCTCGGGAGCGGAAAATAAAAAAAGGTATTATGAAGCGATTTTTCTCGGTGTGATAGAGGCTGTCGGTCAAGCCATGAAAATTCCGGCAATTTATATACTGGTGACGGCGGTAGTACGCGGCGATGTGACCTACAGAACCATCATGTTGTCACTCGCAGTTCTTGTTGGAGGAATGATTGTACAATGCATTGTATCCCGAAGAAGCAAGATGCAGCAGACCATCGCAGGGTATACAACCTGTGCGGGAAAGCGGATAGAGATAGCTGAGCATCTTCGCTATGTACCGATGGGATATTTCAACGAAACATCGCTTGGAAATATCACAAGTATAACTACAAATACTATGGAGCTGTTGGCTGATGTTGCAACACGCGTTGTAATGTTGACGCTTGGAGGCACGCTTGAGTCCTGTTTAATCACAGTGCTGCTGCTGATTTTCGATCTCAGAATCGGAGCGGTGGCTCTCGCCGGACTTCTGATATTCTTTGTGATCAATTCTTTTTTGCAGAGACATTCAGTTGAGGTGTCGAAGGGCAAGCTGGATACGGATGCTGCTATGGTTAGCGAGGTGTTGGAATTTATACAGGGAATTGCAGAAGCAAAAAATTTCAAACTTATCGGAGAGAATAACAAGAAGCTGGATAACTGCATTGATAATTCATCAAAAGCAAATATTCGCATGGAACTCAAGATTATGCCATTTGTCACATTGCAGAGCTGGATCATTAAGATGACAGGGGTATTGATGTGCATACTCTCTTTACGCTTCTACCTGGCGGGGACTATGGATCTTGCGACATCCATAGTTATGATGATTGCGGCCTTCCTGATGTACGCTGCACTTGATTCCGCCGGTAACTTCTCGGCTCTTCTGCGTGCAGTTGATATTTCCGTTGACAAAGCGGAGTCAGTGCTTGCTATTGAGAATATGGATATTGATGGAGAGTATATCAGGACTGAAACACAGAATATTGAGATGAATCACGTTGATTTTGCATATGACACAAGGAAGGTTATTGATGATCTCAGTCTTTCAATTCCGGAGAAATCTACGGTGGCCTTTGTAGGGCCGTCGGGAAGCGGCAAAACGACGATTTGCCATCTGATAGCAAGGTTTTGGGACGTTAAGTCGGGGCAAGTCAAGCTTGATAATAGAGATGTTCGGGCCTATAATATGAACTCTTTGATGGAAAACTTCAGCTTTGTATTCCAGTCCGTATATCTGTTCCATGATACGATAGCCAATAATATCAGATTTGGGCAGCCTGATGCTTCAATGGATATGGTCATAGATGCGGCTAAGAAGGCTTGCTGCCATGATTTTATAAGCGAGCTGCCAGACGGTTATGATACGGTGCTGGGGGAAGCGGGGGCCAGCCTTTCCGGTGGGCAGAAGCAGCGCATATCTATCGCTCGTGCCATTATGAAGGATGCACCTATTATCATACTGGATGAGGCTACGGCAAATGTAGATCCGGAAAACGAGCGTGAGCTGATGTTGGCAATCAAAGAGCTTACCAAAGAGAAGACCATATTGATGATTGCCCACAGACTCAAGACTGTACGCAATGCAGACAGGATCTATGTTATTGATAAAGGCAGAATAGCGCAGCAGGGCACTCACGAGGAGCTGATGAAGGCTGGCGGAATCTACAGGGATTTTGTATCAGCACGTTCCGAGGCGATTGGTTGGAAATTATAGTACGCAGCGGTAAAATATAGCTGTGATAAAATAGCAAAAAACGGCTTGTATCAGGTGTGAACCGACCCCCGAAGTTGAATTTTGGGACAGTCATCGGACTGGGCACACCTCAGCGATATGAGCCGTTTTTCGATGTCAAAACTTTATTTTTAATAGGAGATGCTAGCCTTCAGCTTATCCGGATCCCAGGTCTCAATGTAATCCTTTGTCAGGTCGATAAACAGCTGTGCCAGCGGTGGAGCATCCTTGAAGGAGTTGGCGGCAATTCCGATAACTCGGTAACGCGGCTCCGCAAAGCGTTTTTTAACTGCCGGAGTGGCGATTCCGTCCAGGATAAGCTTGGGTAGAATGGATATCCCGATTCCGTGCTCAACTAACGGCACAGCAAGCATATCTTCATTTACATAATGGACTACCTCAGCTCCTTTTATTCGTGAGAGAATGTGCCACGCGTCATATTCTCCACCCTCTTCCATGAGCACAAAACGTCTGTAATTCAAAGCCTCAATCGGTATGCGTTCATATTGTGCCAGCGGATCATCAGGAGGGAGGAGTACAAGATATTCATCCTGATATAACGGCATAAATTCAAAATTTCCTTTATAATAACCTGACAAAAAACCTATATCCAACTGCCCGGTCTGTAGTCCTGCTTCCACTCCGTCATAGCTGCTGTGAGATTGAATCAGCTGGATGTTGGGGTATTCCGCTGCGAACTTTTCGGCAACGGCCGGAATCCAGTGCATCGATACACTCGTAAAGGCTCCGACACGCAGTGTGCCTCGCCGCAGTCCGCGAAACTGGTCTGCCTTTTGCAGCAATCTCTCTCGGCTGCATACGATCCTGCGAAAATCAGGCAGGAGTTCTTCTCCATATTTGGTCAGAGTAATCCCGTTTTTTGCACGGTGAACGAGCGGGAGTCCGATTTCTTCCTCCAGGGCGCGAAGGGCATGACTTATTGCAGATTGTGAGTAATGGTATCTTTCTGCGACTTTTGTAAGATTGCGTGTTTCTGCAACCTGGACAAAAACCTCATATTTGTTTAACATGGACGCCTCCTCTTATCTATATGTAGAACTGTATCTAGTGCTTCCTCCTTCCAAATTTACGGAAGCTTATGAAATATTTTCATAACGCCTGCATATGGAATTTACCTGCATGTTATGAAAGTATTTCAGAACTTCGTGAAATTTCTTGTCGTTTATACACCGATAAGGCTTTATATAATAATAATTGATAAGAGGCAATGTCAGAATCGGTTTCTTCTATAATTATTAACACTTAAAATCTACCATATTTAGATATAAGAAATCAATGATTTTGCTTCTTATCAATTTAAGAATTGTGCTGTTTAGTGCATAAACGAACAAAGTGATAAGGAGGGTAATGTTGTGTCTAATTCATTGAAACAGGGATTTCCCCGTGATATTACGGCAGGAGGACTGCTTAAAATTGATATTGCGGAAGGAAAAGAAATTCATCTTGAGATTCCTGTAGAACCAAAAGAAGAGATGTCGGGAAGGGCACCTTCTGTATTATTCCGTTCTGATAAACAGAAAGAGCTATACGAGGATGAGGCAGCTGCGCACTCTGTTCGTCATGTTTTGAAGAATTGTGCATTCCCGGTTACTGAGGTAAGACTTGGAGAACGTACAAGCTTTGAGGATGGAGTTCTTACCGTAAGGAAAAGTCTGGAGGCGGAGGCTCAGGGATGTAACGATCTGGTTAAATCAGCAGAGCTGGATATCATCTATCCGGATAAGCAGCATGTTTACACAAACAGTATGATGGATGTGCAGCCCATTGCTGTGAAGAAAGAAGGTATGCTCGGTGAAGGCACCACTTTTGAAATGACCGGGGTGTACATGATGCTCACCGGGACCGATGAGGCGGGACTGCAGATTGCGGATGCAAATGTCTCAAACGGAATTTATGAAGAAAATGTCGAATTCGGGCGTCCGGGAGCGCCGGATCGTGATGCCTTTATCATCCGGTTAAATGTCACGATTCAGGAAGGCTGCGGCATGGAACGTCCGGGACCGTTGGCTGCCCATCAGGCACTGGATATCATCACACAGGAGCTTCGTGAAGTGCTGAAGGAGAAGGATGCATCAACGGCTGCTGCCGAACGCGAATACCTGGATGTGGAACGTCAGGGGGCGCTTAGGATTCTGCTGGTGAAGGAAATTATGGGTCAGGGAGCTATGCATGACAATCTGATTTTGCCCGATGAGCCTTGCGGCTTTCTTGGAGGACGCCCGAATGTTGATCTGGGTAACGTACCGGTTTTGCTGCGCCCCAATGAAGTGCTTGATGGCGGGATTCATGCTTTGACCTGCATCACGCCGGACACGAAGGAGACCTCTCTGCATTACTGGAGAGAACCGTATCTCAAACGGCTCGCTTCCGATCCGGAGATTGACCTGTTAGGGGTGCTGTTTGTCGGATCACCTCAGGCAAATACTGAAAAGTTCTATGTATCCGGGCGAGTAGGAGCCATTGTTGAGGCTTTGAATCCGGACGGCTGCATTGTTACGACGGAAGGCTTTGGTAATAATCATATAGACTTTGCATCGCATATAGAGCAAATCGGTTCTCTCGGGATCCCGGTTGTAGGCTGCTCTTACTGCGGTGTTCAGGGAGCTCTGGTTGTCGGTAATAAATACATGGATGTCATGGTCGATCATTGCGTAACAGAGCATGGAAATGTTGAGGATATTCTAGCCAAAAATACAGGGACAGAGGAAACTGCAATAAGGGCTGTGGCACTCGTCAAAAATAAGATTGTAGGAGAGAAAATACGACAGGCGGAACGTCGATACAATCCTGCACTGATCAAGGATAATGAGGAGCTGGCAGAGGAGGTGTATGGCCATGCTGATCCACGGTATTCATGTGAATAACGAAGCCGTTCCGCATACGGGAACCATAACCGAGATAAATGACACTTATTTCTATGTACAGATAACTGCAAGAATGGGTGTGCTGAAGTTGCCGTTGCGATGCCTGATCAGTGAACATCGTCCAAAGATAGGCGATAACGTTCGGTTCCTGATGAGCTATGTGGAAATGCAGAATGATAATTATGAAAAGGAGGCAAGCGATAATTTATGAAGATTACAACAGTTAAAAATATGGCTTCGGAAATATATACTCCGATTACTCCCGCGCCTGTCTGGACTCCTCTCACCAAGCCGCTCGAGGAATGCACTGTCGGGTTTGCCAGTGCCTGCGGAGTTCATTTGAAAACTCAGAAGCCGTATAAGCTCGCCGGAGATGGAAGCTGGAGGGAAATCCCGCGTGATGTTGCACCGGATGAACTGATGATAACACATGGAGGATACGATCATACAGATGTCAACAGGGATATCAACAGTATGTGGCCGTATCAACGGATGATTGAACTCGAAAGCGAAGGGTTTATCAAGCATTTCTGTGATATAAATGCCGGTTTCATGGGAGGAGGCGGCGATATTGACACCTTCACCAATCAGATAGGTCCGGAGGTAGCGGAGCTCTTCGTAAGTGAAGGGGCGGATATAGTAATCCTGACAGCCGGATGAGGAACCTGCCACCGCTCCACCGTTTTGGTGCAGAGAGCAATTGAAGCCGCAGGAATTTCAACCTGCATTATAGCAGCTCTTCCGCCGGTTTGCGTGCAGCAAGGTGCACCTCGCGGGGTTGCCCCATCTGTTCCGATGGGAGCCAATGCCGGGGAGCCTCACAATACGGCAATGCAAACAGCAATTGTTAAAGCCGCACTGCAGCAGGTTGTCAAAGCGGATATGCCGGGGATTATCCGTCCTCTGCCATATGTATATCACGCGAAAATCTGAACCGGATTTGCCCGGGTATCTTGATCGTTTAAGATACCCGGGGTTTCGGAATAGTAAGCTTATTAATAAAAAGTTTCTGCGAGAGCAGCGGCAGACGAGGCGACGATAGGTTCCAAAATAGTAAGCCTGTTAATAAAAAGTCGGGTGCTTTTTAGGAATAAAACAAAAAGATTGTTTAAGAAAGATAGGCACGACAAAAGAGCCGCCTTTTATCGTCGGCTTAAAAACAGACGAGGAGGAGTTATGATACTCAGAATAATCCAGGCACTGATATTAGGATTCGGAACGGTTCAGGGCGCTTTCCTGACAAAACACTTTATTAGAGAGCGAGAAAGAGGATTGCAACCCAAAACGATAGGGATTTATTGGGGGATGGGCTTCATCTTCAATTTCTTTGATTATCTCGGAATAGGATCTTTTGCCCCTTCCCTCGCCTGCTATCGCTTGACCGGGACCGTATCGGATGAGGAAATCCCGGGGACGCTTGTTACCGGCGCTGTTATTCCGGTAGCCGTAGAAGCGCTGGTCTCACTTTCGATAATTGAGGTTGAGATTACAACTCTTTTTACCATGTATGCCTGTGCTGTGCTCGGGGCTGTCCTTGGCGGTAATCAGGCGGTTAAGCTGAAGGTGAACACCTTGAGGAAATTTATGGGATGTGCGCTTCTGATTGCCGCTACTCTGATGCTTGCAAGCAAATTCCAATTGATGCCGCTTGGAGGGACTGCTATCGGACTGCATGGAATCCGTCTGGTAATCGGAGGTGCCGGAGCTGCTGTTCTGGCGGCTTTACTCACGGTAGGGATAGGCAACTATGCGCCTACTATGGTACTCGTATATATGCTGGGAATGAACCCTGCCGTTTCATTCCCGATAATGATGGGAATCGGCTGCCTCAGCATAGCGGGAGGCTCGTTTCCGTACTTCGAATCAGGACGTTACAACAAACAAGCCGCATTGGGATTTGCACTTGCCGGGATTCCGGGGGTAATTATTGCTGCATTTATCGTAAAAGCGCTTCCGCTTAATGCACTCCAGTGGCTTGTCATAATTGTCTGCATCTATACGGGTATTTCTATGCTCGTACAGGCGTTTGGGGAAGGGAGGAAGCATGAATCTGAAACCTAAAATTGATTTTAAACACTTTGAAAGGTGTTTTACGGCTATCGATACTCACACAATGGGCGAATTCACACGGGTGGTTATCGGGGGTTTTCCGGAGATACCGGGGAACACGATGATAGAAAAACGCAACTATATTGTGGAACACTATGACCAATATCGCAGGGCTCTGATGTTTGAACCCAGGGGACATAAGGACATGTTCGGTTCAATTGTGCTTGAGCCTGTGCATGCCGAGGCGGACTATGGCGTGTTGTTTATGGAGTCGGAGACCTATACCAACATGTGCGGTCACGGTAGCATCGGGACGGCTACTGCACTTGTGGAGGCGGGGCTTGTAGAGGTGCGGGAACCTTTTACCGAGGTTGTTCTGGATACTGCAGCAGGAGTTGTACACACCCGTGTTAAGGTGGAGAATGGCCGTGCCCAAGAAGTGACTATTACAAATGTACCGTCATTTCTGTATAAGGATAATCTCGAAATTGATATAGACGGATATCGGATACCTTATGCTATTTCGTTTGGCGGACAATTTATCCCTCTCGTGGATGCCCGCAAGCTGGGAGTTGAAATCTGCGCTGAGAATATTCCGTTTTTTACCGATGTCGGAATTAAAATGTTGGAAAAAATTCCTCAGGAGGTAGAAATTCGACACCCGACGGTTGACATAAGGGAGGTTACCACATTGGAGTTTTATGATGAAAGTCCGACTGAACAAGCGGATATGAAGAACATCGTGGTTTTCGGGAAGCATCAGGTTGACCGCAGCCCGTGCGGAACTGGAACCTGTGCGAAGATGGCGATGATGTATGCTCATGGAAGGCTCGGACTGCATCGTCCGTTGATTAATGAGAGTGTCATCGGGACTCTGTTTAGAGGAGAGCTGATAGATGAGGTTCAGGAGGGTGAATTCTCCGCTGTAATTCCTCAGATTACCGGAAGCGCGTATGTTACGGGAATTGCAACCTATCTGATAGACCCGCGTGACCCTTTAAGATACGGCTTCGTACTGGGAGAATAGTTTTCAAGACAGGTCATACCTGTAATATAGAAACATCTTTTTTATCGGAATTAACGAGCGGGGAGCAAGGCTTTGCTCCCCGCTGCGGATTGTTTTGAAAATTTCCCGGAGATATAGAGTCATTCCGAATTTTATGGTAAGCTGTAGCTGATCGTCGTAAAGAGATATATGACTAACGGGCTTCAGACAGGTGACAGATTTTTCCGGAAAATGTACCGTCAGGATGCGATGCGCATTACGAGCCTACAGCATCTCGGTTTTTCAGTATGGAGTAGATTCATGAGAAATAAACGGTTGCTCTCTTTATTAATTCCGCTTTTATCCTTTGTTTTATGCTTATGTTTATTCATTTTGATCTTTTTTTCCGGATGCACGATAAAGTCGAGGAAAGAATATGGAGTATTTCTCGGCATCAATAAGGAGCAGATAGACCGCTTGCGGGATTATCGTATTGTAGTTATTGAACCATCTGAATTTCAGACTGACCAGATTCGCGCACTTCACAGAGAGGGAAAGAAGGTATACGGATATCTTAACGTAGGTGCCATTGAGGTATATCGACCCTACTTTAACCGCTTCAAGGGGAATACGCTTGGACAGTATAAGGACTGGCCGGATGAACGGTGGATAGATGTATCTTCTCCGGAGTGGCAACGATTTATTGTAAATGAACTGGGCAAAAAATATGCCGAAATGGGGTTTGACGGCCTTTTTTTGGATAACACGGATGTATATCATCATTATTCTACAGAGGACAACTTCCGCGGTCTTTGTTCTATTATGAAAGGCCTGAAAGGTCATAACCTTTCACTCATTATAAACGGTGGTGATGATTTTGTTTTAAGGTGTATAGATGAGAATAGGGCACTTTCTCTATTTGACGGGATCAATCAGGAGACTGTATTTACCAGTATAGATTTTAAAAATAAAAGCTATGGAAGGCAGACGAAAAAAGAAACGCTATATTTTAAAAAATATATCTCCAGAGTGAAGAAATTCGGGTTGTCCGTATATCTGCTGGAGTATGGCGCAGATGGGTCTCTTGCAGATGATATTGAAAGCTATTGTAAGGAAAACGGTTTTTTCTGGTACAACGCGAAGGGCTTGGAGCTTAATTAACGGAGGCTCATTGAGCGCCTGTCGGACTTAATGAGCCGGAAGCAAAGCGATGATACCATGAAGATAGAAGGCAGAGCGATAGTTCTGTCAGACTTAACGAGCCGGAAGCAAAGCCCTGCTCCGGCTACCGAGATTCAAAACTGTGTTACAGAATTTCAGACAATCACCGTATGCTTTAATGTTCCAAAATTCATCGGGCTGCCGATTTGGTAAATGCAATCGACCTACATAACCTCTCCGTTAGCATCAAATAAAGGCAACTTCGCAAGGAAGATAATATCGTCTCTGTTAGCGGCTTCTCCTTCAGCGAGCACCGACATCCGGCCAACGACGTTTCCGCCGACTTCATCGACAAGCTTGTCCAGCGCGGCAATGGATTCGCCTGTGCTGATTACATCGTCAACGACGAGAATCTGCTTGCCCTCCATAACCTCTCTCTCGTCATGACCGACGCAGAGAGTCTGCATGTGGTCTGTGGTGATAGAATCAACGTTTACGGTTACGAGGTCGCTCATGTAGATCTTAGGCCCTTTGCGAGCTACAATGTACGGTTTATTGCCGGCCTGCCTTGCCATCTCGTATGCCAGCGGAATTCCCTTGGATTCCGCGGTGATGATGACATCAAACTCAGGTGCCTTTTTGAGCAACTCCTCAGCACATGCAACTGTAACTTCAATATCGTTGAACATGATGAAAGCCGCAATATATATGTCGTCTGAAACCTTGCAAATAGGGAGGTGTCTCTCCAGTCCCGCGACATTTAATAAGTATTCCATTTGTCTTCCTCCGTGTCTTGTTGTCTATCCTCGAATGCTGTGAGGTATAGAAGTCCTTTCAACCCGAATATTATATCACCGCTCGCGATAACCTTGCAAATAATTGCAATGAAACGCAGAAAATGATAGAATTCCGTATTATGTATTGATTATAAAATCGCTTGGTATGGCACTTTTGAGCACATTGGCAAGGGTACAGAGGTTGGCGAAATATGAACAAGAAGAAATATGAAAATCAGCTATATGATGTAAAATACGTAGAGACCATCAAAGAGATGATAGACGCTTCCGTTGAGGCTTTTCCGGACAGAGTTGCATATATGTATAAGGACGAGCATAAGGAGCCGTTCAAGACCATGACCTATGCGGAGTTCAAGGCAGAGCAGAACGCTATAGGAGCTGCTCTTATAGAGAGAGGCTTCAAGGGCAGCAAGGTTGCAGTAATCGGTGAAAATTCGCACAGATGGGCTCTGTCCTACTACTCGGTTGTCTGCGGAGTGGGAGTAATCGTTCCTATCGATAGGAACCTTGAGCCGGGTGAGATCACCAACCTGTTGGAACGCGCAGACGTAGAGGCCATCTTTGCATCTCCCAAGCTCGCACCAACTGTTGTACCGCTGCTTGACAAGCTCCCTCTCGTCAAGCAGGTCATCATCATGGCTGCACCTAATGACGAGGTAGACGAGTTGATAACAGACAACAGGCTGATAACTATGTCACAGCTTGTAGCAGAGGGTAAGGAGCTCGTGGCAGAGGGTAAGCAGGGGTACATCGATGCGCAAATCAATGCAGATGATTTATCTACTATCCTGTTTACGTCCGGTACTACCGGCTTGGCTAAGGGGGTAATGCTGTCTCATAGGAACCTCTCACAAAATGTATTCAACATGTCTAAATACGTACATATACCGGAAGCAGGTCGTGTGCTCGATGTGCTTCCTATGCATCACGTGTACGAGATGACTTGCACAGTTATGACGAGCTTCTATCAGGGAGCGACAGTAGTTATTTGCGAGGGTCTCAAATACATACAGAAGAATTTCGTGGAGGCGGAATGCAATATCATGCTTGGAGTTCCGCTGATATTCGAGAATATATATAGAAAGATTTGGACAAATGCCGAGAAGAGCGGCAGCACCGATAAGCTCAGGAGAGCTATCGGCATGTCGATGAAGCTTGACCTCAGGAACAACAGGGCGGTTACCAAGAGACTGTTCAAGGCGGTGCACGGAATATTTGGCGAGAGTCTTCACCTGTTGATTGCCGGAGGAGCCGCGATCGATCCCAATGTTATTGCTGAGTTTGAAGCCATGGGATTGCCGATGATGCAGGGCTACGGCATGACTGAGAATTCTCCGATTATCGCTGTCAATCAGGACAGGTATGGCAAGGCTGCTTCAGTCGGAAAACCGATGCCCGGTACTGAGGTTCGCATTATTGATAAGGACAGCAGCGGCATCGGCGAGGTTATCTGCAAGGGACCATCTGTCATGATGGGATACTACAAGGATGCGGAGAACACGGCTAAGACCATTAAGGACGGCTGGCTGTACACCGGTGACTACGGTTACTTTGACGAGGATGGCTTCCTGTATATCACAGGACGTAAGAAAAATGTAATCGTAACAAAGGGCGGCAAGAATATTTTTCCGGAGGAGGTGGAGTACTACCTGCTGCTCAGCGATTATATCTGTGAAGTGATTGTATACGGTAAACCTGAAGAGGTTAAGGACGACCTCATCTGTACAGCTATCATGTACCCTGATTATAAGGCTCTCGAGGAAGCCGGCGCGGAGAATGACGAGGATAAGTACAAGCTGCTCAAGGAGGCTGTTGAAGAAGCTAATTCCAAGATGCCACCTTACAAGCGCGTTAAGAGAATAGAGATTCGTGAAGACGATTTTATCAAAACGACGACACTCAAGATCAAGAGGTTTGAGAAGGAGAACTATGAGTACCAATTCGACGACAGGGACTTCGAGAAGGGACGCAGATTTTAACGGAGCCGGTGAGCTCCAGTGCAGAGCGCATTACAGAGCTCTAAAGTCCGGGGAACTGGAGGACATGCAGTCCATGATGGACTATATCAAAGAGTCCGGCGATCCGGCTATCGCCTACAGATGGCGACGCGCAGTAACGGATATCAAGAATATCCTGGAGACCAGCGCGGAGCTGTACGGGGACAAGCCCTTGTTCCTGCAGAAGTTTGAAAATGATCAACCCTTTCAGGAGATTTCATACAGCAAGGTGCTTACAGATGTTAATGCTCTTGGCACTGCACTCATCGAGCTCGGGCTCAAGGGCAAGCATGTCGGCGTTATCGGCAAGAATTGCTACGAATGGGCAGAGAGCTATCTGGCTGTAGTCTGCGGTACCGGCGTGATTGTGCCTCTGGACAAGGAACTCAACGAGGACGAGCTCGCACATTTAACTGCCGGCGGCGAGCTGTCGGCAGTCATCACCATGGACAAGCATTATGATATGTTCAAGCGAATCAAGGACAGGGACGACAACAGCCTGAAGCTGGTAATCAATGCCGGTATGCACAGCCACGAAAACGAACACAAAGGGCTGCTGTCCTGGCACAAGCTGAGGGAGCGCGGCTACGAGCTTGTTGAGGCGGGCGACAGGAGCTTTATCGACGCTGAGATTGTCAATACGGATCTCGCGGTTATTCTGTTTACATCGGGAACTACAGGAACATCCAAGGGGGTAATGCTCAGCAACAGGAATATCAGCTCCAACGTAATGCTTGCCCAGTCTTTCATAGACATACAGCCGGGAGATGTGTTCTTCTCCGTTCTTCCGATTCACCACACCTATGAATGTACATGTACCTTCATAGAGGCGATGTACTGCGGAGCGACGATAGCATTTTGCCGGGGGTTAAAATACATAGTCAAGGACCTGCAGGAGGTACGGCCTCACTTAATGCTCGCTGTTCCGCTTATCTACGAGAACTTCTATAGCAAGATCATCGGGCAGATCAGGAAGAGCGGTAAGGAGAAGCAGTTGAATGCACTCCTCAAGATAAATAAATATACAAGGAGGATTGGGCTGGATATCAGCAAGAAGGCGACCAAGCAGATTACAGATCTGTTTGGCGGTCGCATGAAGATGCTGATAGTCGGCGGTGCGGCAATCGACGGAAAGATTATGGACTTCTTCCGCAGCCTCGGTATAAATGCCGTTCAGGGCTACGGTCTGACCGAAACCTCACCTATGGTATCTCTCAATCCGGACAATGCTAAGCTGATTGACAACGCTTCGGCGGGTCATCTGCTGCCATTCGTTGAGTGCATGATAGCTGACAAGGATGCGGAAGGTATCGGAGAGATTTGTTTCCGCGGACCTAACATAATGATGGGATATTACAAGGATCCCGAGAGCACGGCTGATGCTATAGTAGACGGCTGGTTCCACACGGGCGACCTCGGATACATAAACGAAAATGATTATGTTTACATAACCGGACGCAAAAAGAACGTCATAATCGCCGCTAATGGCAAGAATGTATTTCCGGAGGAACTCGAGTTCTATCTCATGAAGAATGACTGCATTGCAGAATGCATGATTTGGGGTGACGAGGACAACGAGGACTCGCTGAAGCGAGGTATATATGCTACCATTCGCGCAGACAGGGAGCACATAACCGAGGAGCTTGGTGAAGATGCTACAGATGAACAGGTGCGCGAATACATCGAGCGAATCGTGGACACACAGAACGATACAATGCCTATTTTCAAGAGAATCAATCATGTCATCATCCGTGACAGGGAATTCAACAAGACAACAGGGCTCAAGATTAGAAGATTTGTCGAGGACAACAAGTGGGCATAGAAAGCGAGAACAGACTCATGGAAGAGTACAAATACCCCGCGCTGTTTTACGACAGGGCAAAGCTGGTTAACAACGTGAGGATTCTCTCATCCAAATGCGGCGAGCATGGAATAGATATTGCCGGCATTATCAAGGCTACGAACGGTGCCGCGGCTACTGCGGAGGATTTTGTGACAGGCGGTGCTAAGCTTATAGGTTCATCGAGACTGGAGCAGCTGGCTAGAGCCAAGGCGGCAGGTATAAGAGTTCCGTTGCTGATGATAAGAGTTCCGATGCTGTCAGAGGTATCGGAGATGCTCAATATTGCAGATATCAGTCTCAACAGTGAGCCGGTGGTCCTAGAGGCTATCAACGAGGCCGCTTTGAAGCGCGGCATCACCCACAAGGTTATCCTGATGGCTGACCTCGGGGACCTCAGAGAGGGATTCTTTGATATGGAAGAGCTGATCGAGACGGCTGTTAAGGTTGAGAATGAGATGCCGGGGCTGGTGCTTGCAGGAGTGGGAACCAATCTCGGCTGTTATGGTTCGGTAATGCCGACAGAGGATAAAATGTCGGCACTCGCTGAATTGGCGGAACACGTTGAATCTGAGATAGGCAGAGAACTGGAGTATGTGTCAGGTGGAGCCACATCGAGCTTGCTCGGCGTGTATAACGGATATATGCCCGGTAAGATCAACATGCTTAGGCTCGGAGCAGGTCCTATAATAGGTCCACTTGAAGATGTCAGAGTGTGCTATAATCTAGAAGCTATGGATGAACTGGATACGCCTTTTTCGCTCGAGGCAGAGGTCATAGAGCTCAAGGTGAAGGCAAGTTATCCACAGGGGAGGCTCGGAGTCGATGCAGCCGGCAAGAAGCGCAAATATTTTGATAGAGGTATGAGAAGGCGTGCACTGCTGGCAATGGGTAGAGCCGACTATGGTGATATAGACAACCTCATCCCCGATCGCAAGGGCGTGGAGCTGGTGGGAGCTTCGGGTGACCACACGATAATAGATGTCGAGGATATCGATGGGAACATCAAGATTGGAGACATCGTGACATTTAGACTGAAATATGACGCATTGCTGAACCTGTCAGCGAGCGAAAATGTTAAGAAATACGAGATTTAGTGACGGAAAGTTGAAAGGAGTAAGAGATCAATGACAACGTCTAATAACGAAATGACTAGAGAGGGTTATGAAGCTCTCCAGAAGGAGCTCGAACATCTTATTACTGTAACCAGAAAAGAGAACGCAGCTAGACTTAAGGAAGCTATCTCATATGGAGATATCTCCGAGAATTCCGAATATGATGCGGCTAAGGATGCACAGGCGGAGACAGAGGAGAGAATCACCAGCATTGAGGCTATGCTTCGTACAGCCAAGATTGCTGACGAGGACGAGAGTACAGATGAGGGTGTGATTGCTACAGGACGTACAGTAACTCTTCATGACCTCGTATACGACGAAGAGATTACATACAAGATCGTAGGCAACACAGAGGCAGATCCGTTTAACGGCAAGCTTTCCAATGCTTCTGCCGTAGGTCAGCATCTGATGGGTGCCAGAGCAGGAGATGTGCTGGAGTTCCCGGTTATAGACGGAACCGCTAAGTACGAGGTTCTCGATGTAAGGAAGTAGGATGGGGATAGCTACGGTAGATACCAAGATATCTGTATAGCTCAAGAACCAAAAATATTTTATACAACTTACAGGAAAGGATTACGGAATCATAATGAGTAACGATAATGCAAAGACTCCTGAGCATGGACAGCCGGAGCTTACCGCAGAGGAGATAAGTGAACAGCGTCAGATTAGAAGAGACAAGCTTCAGGAGCTTCGCGACATGGGCAGAGACCCGTTTGTGCAGGAAACATACGATGTAACCGCACACAGCAAGGATATCAAGGACAACTACGAGGCCATGGAAGAACAAGAGGTTGCACTGGCCGGCCGTATCATGAGCAAGAGAATCATGGGCAAGGCGGCGTTTTTCGATATTCAGGACAAGCAGGGCAGAATCCAGTGCTACGTCAAGCGTGACGAGATCGGTACTGACGAGTATAAGCTGTTCAAGACATATGACATCGGCGATCTGGTGGGTCTCAGGGGACTTGTGTTCAAGACCAGAACCGGAGAGATTTCGGTTCACGTACAGGAGCTGACACTGCTGGCTAAGTCGCTTCAGGTGCTACCTGATAAGTGGAGCGGCCTTGTGGATACAGATCTCAGATACAGACAGCGTTACGTCGATCTTATCGTAAATTCCGACGTGAGAGATACGTTTATTAGACGTGCGAAAATCGTTAGCACAATCCGTAGAGTCCTAGAGGAGGAGTATGGCTTCCTGGAGGTTGAGACTCCTGTGCTGCAGACGATTGCGGGCGGTGCAAACGCCAGACCGTTCAATACTCATCATAATGCTCTCGACTTCGACCTGCACCTTCGTATCTCGCTGGAGTTGCCGCTCAAGAGACTTATCGTAGGCGGACTCGATAGAGTATACGAGCTGGGGAAGGTATTCCGCAACGAGGGAATGGACAAGAACCACAGCCCTGAGTTCACTTCGATGGAGTGCTACATGGCTTACGGCAACCTCGAGGACATGATGGAGCTGATGGAGCAGGTTGTGTACAAGTGTGCTATGGAAGTTAACGGTACACCTATCATTACATATGAAGGCAAGACCTTTGATGTGACGCCTCCATGGAGCAAGATAGATATGACGGAGACTGTAATCAAGGTTACAGGAATTCCTTTTGACAGGATTGATGATGATGCGGAGGCTCGAGAGAGAGCAATTGCATACGGAATGGATGCTGAGGAGGTCAAGCACTGGCCTCGCGGCAAAATCATAGCTGAGATGTTTGACGAGTACTGCGAGGACATACCGGGACTGCTCGATGGCCCGGTGTTCCTGACAGGACATCCTGTTGAGGTATCGCCATTGGCTAAGAAGGATCCTAAGGATCCGCGTATCACTCGCAGGTTCGAAGCTTATATCAACGGCTGGGAGATGTCCAACGCATTCTCCGAGCTCAACGACCCAATCGATCAGCATGAGAGATTTGCTGAACAGCAGCGCGAGCTGGAGCTCGGCCTTGACGATGAGGCACACCCTATGGACACCGACTTCGTCAATGCCCTCGAGGTTGGAATGCCTCCAACGGGCGGACTGGGAATCGGAGTAGACAGACTGGTAATGCTGCTCACAGATTCCTCAACTATCAGAGACGTACAGCTGTTCCCTGTTATGAAGCCGTTGAGCAAGGGCGGCAGTACAGATGAGAGGGCAGAGAGAAAGCTCGATTTATCCAGGGTTAAAGTGGAGCCTTTGTTTGAAGATATTGTTGATTTCGATACATTCAGCAAATCTGATTTCAGAGTTGTGAAGGTGCTGGCTTGTGAAGAGGTTCCTAAAAGCAAGAAGCTTCTTAACTTTACGCTCAATGATGGTACTGGAAAGGAGAGAACTATTCTTTCAGGTATCAAAGATACATACTCCGCAGATGAGCTGGTTGGAAAGACTCTGGTCGCTATAACCAACTTGCCTCCTC
>NZ_ALNL01000028.1:0-3846 GCF_000293155.1 Mogibacterium sp. CM50
TTCTTCTCCTTGTATAGGTCTACCAACATCTCGAAGTGGCTCTGCTCCTCGCTCTGTGATAGATAATCCAGCCTCATCACTGCGTAAGTCGGATTCGGGAATTCTTTCATGAAATCCGTCTGTTCCTCCAAGCTGTTTAGTGTATTCTCCCTGATTTTCTCTATTATCTCGTCCGTACTCTCCATTTCGGAGAACTCGCTCGTTTTCATTTCTTTTCTGATCATCTCGTCGAAGTACATTTTCTTCTACCTCCTCAATTTCTTCTCTAATCTTATTATATCCTGCTTCTTTACCTCTTAAAACTTTTTTGTCAAGCTCTTTACTTTTCTGAATGGTCGCATCAATGATATTTCTGCTAATATCCGATACGGTTTCAACAAGACTCATAAGAGATATACTATCAAGTCTTTCAAAATTTTCTCTTAAAAGTTCACTATCTATAGGATAATCAAGCTGAAACCTTGAAGATACCGCATAGCTCACTGAATCTCTCACAAACTTTGTAAAAGATATTCTATTCTCATCAGCTATTCTAAGCTCGTTCATAAGACTGTCTATCTTTTCATCTCCGTAAAGCCTGCTTAAAGAAAAGATATTTTCTAAGATACTTTCACTCTCTTCATATCCCTCACTTTTTATCATTTCCTTTAAGACATCTTGATGGGCTTCTTTATCGAATCTCCATAGATTTACTTCATTGACATCTCTGTTTCTTGAAACTGTCTGACCTATATCAAAGATGTAGTCCACTTTCTTGTATGTGCCATAGTCCTCTAAAATAGGGATACCTTTCTGCCCTCTCATAACAGTTCGGTTAAATCGTTCCCTCCAATAATCGAACTTGGCACAGGCTGTCGCTTCAGGATTTCTATCATAGATACTTAATTGACTTCTAAAGTCATATCTTTGATTGTTTCCGACAACCCTTAGGAGCTTCAGATATTCTGCATCACTTTGTAAAATATCTTGTTTTACAAGCTCCAAAATGTTATGAAAATCATTTATTCGCATTTTTACCTCCTTCTTTTTTCCAAACAAAAAAGGTGGTTAGATTTTACTCTAATCACCTTTTGATTCTGTGTATTGCAACTTACTGCAACTTAATTTTTCTGCTACAAAACCTTATTGCATGGTACTTTTAAAAATCAATTACCTACTAAAAATCATAGTTCTGCAACTTACTTTTATTCATTAAGTTCCCAGTGTCCGCTATTACCACTTCCTACATACTTCAGATTATCTATTTCCTTTATAGCTCTTTCAATAGTCTTTACGCTAACTCCAGCTTCATCTGCAATAGCCTTTCTTGTAATCCTATCATTGCTTCTCACTTTTTCTTTAATAAACTCTGCGAGGGCTATCTTATCGTGAGCGACATCGTGAACGACACCCTGAGCGACATCATGAGCGACATTGTCGCCCCCAACCTTTTGCGTCGCTATCTTCTTTAGAGGAATAATCGTTCTAAATATATCTCCCTCCTCAAATAACGGGTTTTCTCCTGAATAAAGCTGTGTGTACTTGTAGGTATTTCTCATTCCTGAGCCTAATTCATCAGCAAGACCTATTTCTCTAAATACCTTTGATATAGCAGGGTTTTTAGGAAATGGCTCAAAATTCTGCAAGTCTAATGCTCCCATACCATGAGCCAAGTTGCTGTTTTCAACAGTAATTTTCTCATCATCAATAATCATCTTTGCAGGATACCCACTTGAATAATCCCTATGAGCCAATGTATTGGAAACTATCTCTCTAAGTATCCTATCTCTTGCATTGACATTGACAATTCCGTCTAATACAAATAAATCATTCAAATGCTTTTGCCCAAACTCAATAAGCCTATCATAACTATCAATCAGATTTGTTATGACAACATCTCTATCATCATATCTATCCTTGTTTTCAACTCTGAATATAGCATCAGTTTTGTGCTGTGGAAGAACGGACATAATAGAGTTGTCTTTTCCAAATAGCAGAATAGCTGCTAATGTAATTCCCTCACGCTTTGTTTCCGGATCGGTCAGTATCAAATTGGCACTTCTAAGAAGTTCTTCATTGCTCATATTCTCCCAAACATGATTTTTATTTCGGGAAACAGCCATTTTCTTAGCTTTATCAATGACAGAAGCATCAAGAAAATCAATATCAAGATTCGGATATACTTTATTAACAAAATAGCTTCCTTGCTTTCTTGCGTATAGCTTATATACAAGTTCGGAATGGTCTGTTATATTGATGTCTCCCTCATAAGACCTATCCCAAATTCTTCCATTATGTCTGCACACCTGATAGCCTTCCGGAACTCTGATGTAAATTACTTTTTTCTCGTCTATATCAAAGACTTCAGGAAGCAAATAAAGTGGCGGATACATCTTTTGCGGATTATTGATCGCCGTAGTAAATTCCTTAATCACTTTATCAACTTTCTCTTTACTAACACCAACAATCTCTCTTTTATCATTTACACCAAGTAAAATATGTCCACCATTTCTATTATTGAAAGAGCATACTGTATCAAAGACATCTTTGGTTAAAGCATTTTTGGATTCTTTAAACTCGACATCTATCTTCTCTCCATTTTGAATTAACTTCTTTATTTCATCTATCATCATCTGCTTTTTCACCACCTTTATTTCCCAATGTTTTCTTCAATAAAAACTTTGGAATTTTGAATTTCAACTCTATCTTTATTGACTACAAAAGTAACATAATCTCCATTTTCTAAATTCAAAAGTTCTCTTATCCTTTTCGGGATAGTAACCTGTCCTTTTGCCATAACTTTTGCAGTATCCATAAATATATCTTTCATACTTACTTCCTTTCGCCCTACTTTTCCTACAAAAGATTATAACACTTTTAGGACATTTTTTCTACTTTGAAATTAGTACCCACTTACTTACTATATGTAAGAACAACCTCTCTTATCTCTTTTTCAATATCTTTCAAAAATTCTTCCTTTGATGTTTTCCCCTGTGCAATCTCTGTAAGCTCCATTTCCCACTTTGCAGTCGTTTCTGCTGACTTAAAGGTATCAGATACTATTGTTACAAGACTAATTCCTTTATGCGTGGCTACAAGATTTTTCTTATCCCTTTCTACAAAGCCTTTATAAATTAAGTTCTCTATAATCCCTGCCCTTGTTGCAGGTGTTCCAAGCCCTTTTCTTTCAACCTCTACACCATTTTCTAAAGCATCATTTCCTGCAACCTCCATCGCCTTTAAAAGTGTATCTTCAGTAAAGTGTTTCTGAGGTTGGGTGAATTTCTCTTTAATCTCTTTATTTTCTACTTCAAATACATCGCCTACTTTTACATCAGGAAGCTCTATATCTTCATTTTTCTTAGACTTGTAATCTTTAAGATATTTTGTAAAGCCGTCATCTTTAACAACCTTGCCGGCACTTGTAAACTCAAAGCCATCAAATGAAGCTACAATCTTTGTTGTGTTTTCAATAAGCGGATAACCCACACTTGCGTGGAGCTTATTAGATATAAGCCTATATACCTTTGCTTCACTCTCAGGAATGCCTGATAAACCTTCACTCAGTGAGCTTACTGTCGGAATAATAGCGTGATGATCTGTAACCTTTTTAGAATCAAATACTACCTTAATACGCTCTGTATCAAAGTCATTTTTACCCAAAATGTTATTGACCGTACTTACAATCATATCTTCCGTTAAACATCTGCTGTCTGTTCTTGGATAGGTGATCAGTTTCTTTTCATACAGGCTTTGAGCATAGTCAAGTGTCTGTTTAGCACTGTATCCGAAATACTTATTGCACTCTCTTTGAAGTGTTGTAAGGTCAAAGGGTAAATCAGGTTTAGTAATCTTTTCTTTCTGAAT
>NZ_ALNL01000029.1:0-26272 GCF_000293155.1 Mogibacterium sp. CM50
CAACAAATTCCTGAGCCAGATGTCCCGTGACGAAAATGGAAACTGGAGATACACACATAAAAGGTTGTTAAAGGCACAGCGCTCCATTGTAAGGCTGATAAAAGAAAACAGCATGTTCATATATCTGGATGAGCAGTTAAGTCAGGAAATAGATGAATTGCCGTCAACGAATAATCGGATCGAAGGAGGCGTCAATTCGAGGATAAGAGCATTGCTCCGGGACCATAGAGGGTTATCTGTCGAAAGAAGAATAAAAGCGGTCTTCTGGTGGTGTTATATGCACTCACCGGAGCCGCTTTCTGTGTCTGAAATATTGAGAGTGATGCCCACAGACAAGAGCATTTCAGATATATACGAAAGAATTTCGGATAGCGAAAAACGCACCTCAACTATCCCTATGTGGGGTGATGCTATCGTCTGGAGTGAACTCCATAGAGAGGACAATTATCCTTCTTACTGGGATTAGCAAAACACGTTTTTTGTCCTATAAGCCTTGATTTACCCACTGAGGCTTCTTAAAATTAACCTCTCCTGCAGGGATTACTTTTCCATTCACAGTTAGAGTTACCGGAATCTTGCCTGATTCACTTTGTTCATCACCATTAACATTGATATTAAAATAAAACGAACCGTGAACACCGGAGTGTTCTTCTGCGTATTTTGTATAAGTCAGAACGATTTTCCCGGGTTTTTCACTGTACATGGTGCCCTTTGCAATTATATTATCTCCATCCTTTATCTCAAAAGTCTCAGGTGGTGAAGTTCTAAACCCTATTGGCAAGGTCATTGTTGTCGTGTCTCCTGCCTTTACCGTGTTGTCCGGCAATTTATACTCTGCATATACCCTAAACGGTTGCCATGGACCGATCATGGCACCCTCTTTAAAAGCATTTCCATCTGCGTCAGTAATCCATGCCTTTGTTATTACATTGCCCGGCACTTCTGCTGCACGTACTGTATTACCAAACTGTAACACAATCGAACAAAGCAGTACTATTATCAATGTAATACTGAAACTTTTTCTCATTAACTTCGTTTCCAATTTTCCTTCCTTTCTCCTATCATTTCTAACGATTAATCTCTAATTCCCTTATTATAAAATTTATAAACGAAAATTTATAAATCCCATAAATCAACTTAATATTGCTGTGCATAATGTTGTGACTTAATTATAAGTTTTAAAGGTTGGTTTAAGTTTCAAAATATAAGTTTAAATTCTATCTATACATTATTTCTGATTGTATATGATTGATTGTGCCATGTCAAATATTTGTCTTTCTACCCATTTTACAACGTCCAAATGAACTAACAATTGTCCTTCTTGCAAAGAAATATACTATAATCTCAACATGTCGAGAGTTGCAGCAGATATGGATATTAGTCATCTGACTATTGGGTCAGAGCTAACGGAGTTAAAATACTAGGTAACTACGCAATGGTTTCAGCTAGCTATACGATACACCCTAAAGGTTCCTTAATTCCAAAGAGAGAGGGTGCGGACGAAAACCTTGACACAGATTAGGACTCTGAAAGGATTCCTTGATGTATTCAAAAGAACAGAGATTAATATCTTCTCATCTTCGAGAACTTACTAATCTCTGTATTCTTTTAGGTTCTAATCAATGGAATATTAAACCTACAGCACAAATAAAACTCTATACTCCTTATTTCGTCGTATTTACAAATGTGTACACTCTTGAGTTATTACTCGCATATCAACTCTCTTTTCTTTTCATTTAGCAATAATTATTTCTTCTCAAATAATCGTTTTAATAATCCTTTTTTTCTAAAAGCTTCATCCGCTGAAACACGTTTGTAAATTTTCGGTTCTTGTTCGATTACCGGCTGCCAACCTGATTTTAATGTCGTCTCTCGAAAGCTGTTTGTATCTGCGTTCCCAGGAGCAAACAATGTTTCCCTACCTTCCATCTGTCCTCGACCTAACGCACAAACGGCACCAGTCTGCCCATTAACCATAAAATAAACTTTAATTCCGTTGTTCATCTTATCAAGAAAATAAATCGGTAGCATGACCGTTTTGACTGTTCGTATTTCTTCTCTTATCCAATTTACGCGATATTTTTTTGAAGAATACAATTTCTTGAATGCCGTGACAATCTCCGGTTTTAATGTATTCTCCCTGATAAATAAGGCCGGCGAGCTATCCGCCTTATAAGTTTCATCAAAGCCGATATCACCTTCCGCAAACTTTGCGGAGAATGGAGCAATTGCTGACAAGTCCCACGGACCGATATCATTCAACATGTGCTGATTGTGATCGTTAGTAATCGGAGTGACCAGGTTTATACAATCCTGCAGAAGTAAAGCGGCGCCTTTTTCAGTCTCAACCTCGACTAAGAAACTTGAATCACTAATTCTAAAAGGCACATAAAATTGCCAAAGCTCATCGACTCTTTTTTCGAGATTTTGTTCCTTAAAAGCATTCGGTCTTAAGGCGGCAAAGCGTAAAATAATACGCTTTGCTTCTTCTCTGGAAACTGAAAACGGGATAGCGAAATGAGGGAGTAACTTATCGCCATTATCAATTACTTCGTATGATTTGTAGTCCTTTGATTGCAGGATCTCGTCTTTAATAAACTTATTGCGACAGTAATCACAATGCCAAATATTTTGGGAAGCAAAAGCTTCGACCTGTGCACCACACATAGGGCAACTATGAATAAGGAGTTCTCTTGTGCTATAATTTTGCCTTTTTTGGTGATCGAGGAACTTTTGTTTTGCAATATATTGCCAGTTTTTATCCGCCTTCCACCCTTTTCCATGGCTCATGTCACGACTATCACCGAGGTGCTTAAGACGATAGCATTCATTTTCAACAGTAACCGGGATGTGATCGAGATGAAAGGATGTTTCCTCAACGCCATCATCGCCTTCATAAGGCATTAAATTTCTGCAATACAAACAAAAAAATCCATTTTTCGAGGTATCATAGTAAACAGGTGCTGCACAAGTAGCACATTTCATGGCTTTAAACTTCAAACGATTTTTCTCTTCCGGCATAGCTTTCTCCTTTACGATAACTGCCCATTATTTCCACCCTTTTTTAGATGGAGAATTATCTCCTAGAATTCCTGAGTTCCAGATCTATTTCACCAACACTCATGCTTGTGCGAACATCCGGGTTTTCGTCAAACCTTTTGCTCAATTCCTTAGTAACGCTCGATCTAAATTCGTCGCTTGTCTTTTGTCTGTAAAAATCAAAAGCATCATAGGCTCCGCTACAGCAAAAGCCCCAGTCAGACAGATACCCAATAATATCAAAAACACTATCGTTGTACTTTTCAAATCTCTTAGTAGCAAGACTCTTTAGATACCCTGAAATACAGTATGCAAAGGAATAGTAGTATGCTGGATCACGAAAAGAATTATATTCTGCACTATGAAAACTTGGATCGATAATCCTAGCTTTTTTCACATCTTTAATTGTCGGCTTAGATGATGTCCTGATATCAGTTTGTAGGTAATGATAGTAGGTTTCCTTGTCACAAAACCGTCCTTCTACCGCTATTAATGCGCCATATAACCCGTCTTCATACTGAAATATCATTACGGCACCATTCTTGTATTTACTCTCCACAGGAACAGGCGGAGCAACCCTCTTCTTCGGTTTCTCTTTTTTTACACTGATTTTCTCCAAGAATTTCTCTAAATACGCAGTTCGCTTCTTTAGAAAATTCTCATCAGCACCAAGTTCTTCAGCAATAGCCAAGTCCTCTTTTGATTCGATAGATTTCTTTATATCAGATAAAAAAGCCTCATCTAATTGCCCTATTTCCCACAGGCAGTGCGCCAGGGCAAACATCACGTTGAATCTATCATCGTCATCGATGTCTAAAGACAAATCATTCTTGATATTATTAGGCTCTTCTCCGCGATTATATCTTTCATAAAACTCATCTTTGATATCAAGAGACGTATCGTTGCCAAATATTGTTGCGCTCCATGTCCCCATATTCGTTTACCCCCTATCATACAAATTGAAATTTTATTCTTCCATAAAATACTTATACGCTTCTACTTCAATCTCTCCGCATTTGTTTATACTAAGCTTTACCATGCTTAAACATTATTCCAAGCCATTTCTTTGCATTTTCGCAGTTGCTATCTATAGGCGTTTTATGATCGTTTGTAAAGGCTTCCCACTGCCAATCCTCACCACCTACGCACCCGATTTTTGTATATTCCTCCAAAAACTCTTGGAACGAATTTGCCATTACATAGCCATGTAGCTCGCTTCCATCATGGCTTAGATATACGATTTTCCCATAGCTTTCTTCTTCTAGGTCAATAGCAAATAAATCACCATTACTTACTTTTTGAAATGCTAATTTATTGTGAAAGACCTTTTCTATTCATAACCTAAGCTCCATCAGATATTTACTAAACCATTTCACTGAAATATATATTGTCTATATAGACTTCGTTTCGAGTAATTTTAATCCATATTCTGAAATGAATTTTTCTTTTTCAGAATTTATTTCCCGCCTCTCTTGTAGATATTCCTTTAGCTCTATTTCTCCCTTGTGTCTTTGCTCTGTTAAGCGTTTTCCTCTCTTCTCTATTTCAAGATAAGAGATTATAGTAAAAAACGATGCGCCCGGATTCACCTTTTTGAGCCTTGAATATTCCACCACGTCATACTGCAAATCAAACATTTTAATCTTAGGTGTAACTTTGATAAAGTACCTGTTTAAGTTATTTCCCCCAAATTCTTTTTCTAACATCTCCCATTGCTCATTTGGCAGAACGCAAAAAGCGAAAGTATCATCTTCGGCACTGTCGACAAGCAGGCGAATTGAAAAATCATCTTTGATTACTTCATTTATCGATTTTATCGTTGTGTCTCTATCCATCTTTTCTTGATAAGGGATCCTCGTGCTTTTATCTTTATAAATTAAAATGATATCATCCCCATACGGCTTTTTATTGTCCTCCCTGCAGACAGAAATCATATTGCCTATTGCCTTATTAAAATATTTTACAATATCCTCGTCATACTCGCGCCAATCAATTTCAACGAGCGCATTACTTTCCCAAAGCTGATCTGTATTTTGTGGATTTATCAAAAATCCCTTGATTGCTTCATTACTTTTATTCACAATTACCTCGCGGATTTTTTATATAAGGAAACCAACTTCTTTGGTAGTTCCTGTATGTTTTCCTCGCACAGCTTATATAATTCAAACCCTTTTTCTGTGAAGCCAAACTTTTCTATATAAGCAAGAACAAATTCGCCTTGAATGCTTTGATGTTCCCCGTCACAAAGGGCTAAATAATCGCATACAAGCTCGTGATTTTTTTCATCGTATAGTCCTAATGCAAATACAGCAAAGGTTCCCGGCATCGCACAATATTCGCCATCCAGATTTAGATACCACTCAAACTCATTCATCGCTAATTTAGCATATCGCTCAATTTTATCATGGAGCTTAGGGTAAAGAATTGCATTAGCAAAGAGCCGGTTTACACCTTTCTTCGGAAGCTTTTTGATTGGAAGATATACTTTGCTTTGCCCTTTGAACTCGATAGCATAGCTGTGAGAAAATCCGAACTCCAGCAAGTCGCACAGGTAATCCAAAATTTTGCTATAGCTTTCCTCAGACTCATTTTTTACCGATATTTTTATAGTGGCAAAGGCGTCATTTGCAATGCAGGAAAAATCTTCCGTCTTGCGTTCTGCGATTTCTTTTGGTATTGATCCGCTGCCGTTTTTCTTTATCTGTGCCGGAAGTTTACTTCCAAGTACCGTGACTAAATCAAAGATTTCTTTCGTAAAACTCTTATCAAAGCTATGACCGTATTTGGTAAAGCAAACTGCGATATAGCAAGCGAACTTAAGTTGCTCATCAGTTAGCGTATATCCTGGGTTCTCTGGATTTAATACCCATTTGTGCTCATATTCACTGTCACTTGCATCGCAGAAGAACGGACTTATTAAGACCCTCTCTATCCACTCTCTGAGCACTCTGTCAACGTCCCATTGCCAGCCACATATTGCTCTCATCTTATCCGTGAAGGCTTCTGCACTTTCGCTTATAAAACCATTGCAATGAAGGTCATATAGGTAGTATTCGAGAACCGAAGATACAAGAAATTCTTTGCCTTCTACTCTAAAGCATGGCCATGAAGGGTAGCCTGCTTTTGCTCTCGTGCGTGCTTTGTGGGCCTTTCCTTCTTGTATTTCCTTGATGCATATGTCAAGGTATCTCCTTAAGCTCTTATCTCTGAGAACATCATCAAAGACAAAGTATGTTGGTTTATCGCCCATAAGCTATGTTCCCCTCCAAATTTACTAAAACATAATAAAACTATTTGCAGCATTTGATTCAAACGCCTAATTATTTCTCATTAACTTCGAACCCTCTTATCAGCTCCCATGTATCTTTAAATTTAAGATTCGAAGTCTTTTTGTCTATGGAAATTTTACTATAAATGTCCTCCAACGTGGAAGCAGGTGAGAGAATTCCTAATACACAATCTTCCAATTCCACTCGCCCTATTTTCTCAAATCTATCTATGAGCCGCCCTAAATCTTTATGGTTAAACCAACAATCCGTCTTCAGGCAGTATGATGTATTCTGTTTTCCACACGCAATTTCACTGTTTATAAAATCATCTATACTAGGTTTTTCTTTTTGCAGTAATTGTGTACATGCTAAGTGATATTCTATTTTTCTCGGTCCTTCATCCACCGAGGACACAAAGCAAACACCATACTCATCATCAAATTTTATCGCAAGAACATCTCCTGTTTGAAAGTAGGGTTTTCTTGTAGTCTTTGACTTCGGTACCTTGACAGGCTTTGGATTTTCGTTTTCTAATTGTATTGCTAATTTATCCAGGTTCTTTTGCCTTTGATTTAAGGCCTTGCCGTCTATTTCAAGCCAAAATTCATCTGCTCCTTTTTTGATGATTCCTATTGTTTTCTCTTTTACATCATCTGGCAGGTGTCCAATTTTCCACAGCGAATAAGCAAGCGCCGTCCAGTAAATTTCAGAATAAAAATCATCGATGCAATAGTCTTTTTCTTCAGCTAGCATGGTTTCGACGATTTTATCTGCACTCATCCCGTCCTTATAGCTCCCGATAACATAATTATAGATATCGTACCCTGTATCGCTATCTATAATTTTCACACCATCTATTGCCATAATGCATAATCCCTCATAATTTTTCTTTAGCGCTCAGTGTCCTCTGTAATCAATCAAAGCTTTTATCCTTAATAGGTGGGATACTGAAAAATGTATCTCCTATCTTTACCCTCGCATAAAGTATTCCATCTTTATAAACATATCCATCAAATGGAGGATACCCATCTAAGGTCTTGAGTACTTCGTCCGGCAAATAGTTAGGATCATAATCTCTTAATGCAGCTGAACCCATCACTCGCTCTGTTATTTTCGCATGTATTTCTTTTTCATACTTTGCGTAAAACTCGCTCCGGTTTGTTTCATAAAGCGAGAGATCGCCTTCATCGATTTTATAGTACCTGTCATATTCGGCAATCCAAGCAATATAAACGCATAGCATATATTCCTTTATCTCAGGACAATAAACTATTTTGAAATAATGTTCACTATCGATTATTTTGTTTTCTATGCTTATTTTCCCTGTATACATTCTCCTGCAACTCCCCGTATTACAAAAACTAATTTAATTAAAGACCGTCTTATACAATTTTTTCATTTCCCTTGAATATTTTTCTGCACCCGGAATACGCAGTCTTTTGTAATAGTCCGCCAAAATGTCAGTATGATTCTTCGATCGCATCATCTTACTTAACATACTTGCCACTCTTAATTCCTTTATCTTCCGATTTCTCGTCATCCTTCGGAATTGCCCAATACACTTACATTATATTGCAATCTGCGAAGCTTCTCAAATCAAAAAATAACCCATGATATAATCAGTTCACATCGGCATCCTATCGTTGTAACTGTGCCCTGTAAATTTTCAGGCTAATATAGTTAAAAACTGTTCGGTAATAATAACGTGATTTGTATAATGAATATGCATGGATGTACGGAGGGAATAATAATGATAGAAATAAATAAGCATACAAGCGGCTCAAGTCGCTCTGAGAAAAGCGATAATACTTTAATTTTCGTAACCACAGCGATGATGACTGCCATGGTTATGATTGCGACTACTTTTTTCAAGATTCCTAATGCTATGGGATATATTCACCTTGGAGATGGATTCGTGCTACTTGCCGCAATAATTTTACAAAAGAAATATGCATGTTTTGCAGGAGGTGTTGGTGCAGGATTAGCTGACATATATGGAGGTTACGCTGTGTGGGCTCCTTGGACGCTTGTAATCAAAATTGTGATGGTTTTGATAGTCCAATTGTTCTTTGATTTTCTCACAAAGCGCGCATCAAATGGAAAGCATATAGCTAAGATTGCAGGAATTCCTTTTGCAGAGCTCTTCGCATATGTACTTGCTGTTCTTTGGACGGTATCAGGATACTACATAGCTCAAGGGTTCATTTCCGGAAATTGGATAGCCCCAGTCGCAGATGTCCCTGGAAATGTACTGCAAGCAGCTGTTGGTTCTATCATTACAATCTTGGTATCCGTTACTCTCGAAAAAACCTCTCTCGGAAGAAGCTTTTACTATAGGAGGTCTACTCTCTAAATCCTTGTAGAAAGTGAAACTATAGCGAATTTTAGATTTGTTCACATATGTTTTAATACCTTCATCCACTTCTTTTGACGATGTCGATAGAATACATTTGCCCAACTCCATACGATGACGGTCTTCCGGCCTGCACCGATTTCAACTTCATCGGAATAGTCCGTTGTGCCATTTCCATTATCTTTTAATACGATGCGATGGTTCCAAATCGGAACATGAGTGTTTGTTTCATTTGTATATATTCCGTTTTTCTTGAAATCAAGATTTATCTTCCTAATAATCCAACAATCAAAGCTTGAATCGCCGCTACAAACGGTATGATCAGAAACGGAGTTAATACAAAATGTTCCATGATTGCTAAATGCTTCATCCAGTTGCCGAACTCATAATCAGGGTGTCCTTCTGTCCCCGGAATTACGATTTTATCCTTATATTTGCCTTGAAACAGCAAACAATCCAGCAGAAAAAAATCCCCCAAGTTCAATATGCTCCACTGAATATATCCCATCCAAAAAAGATTCCAAAACCCCGAAACATTTGTATGCAAAAGACTTACAGCCGAATATATAAAACAAATCCCACAAATTACGATTGTTAGGATGAGATTTATCTTTTTCTCTTTTTGGGTCATTTGTTCAGGTGCAGATTTCTGAATCGCCTTTGGATAAGAATCAAAAAAATATCTCGGATTAATAAGCACCCAAGCAGCTACTGCACCGTTAAAGATAGCAGCTATTGCAATTCCGTCCAAAATAGCTCGTATTACATCCATAAAACACTCTCCCCGCAAGAAAAAAAGTTTTTCAACATTTCCTTTTGTGATATTCAAGCATATTTTGCCAACCAGTCTTTGATTCTTTTACAATCGGAAGAAATGGATAACAATGATATAAATTTTCTCCTATTTCCGAAATAACCCTTACACCACACTCTTCTAATTTAGTTTTGATAGGTTCATATGCGGCATATAAGACTTCATCACTTCCATAGGAAAGATAAACCTCCTCCAATCCGTGATAATCTCCCTTTTCAAGATAAAGCATGTATTCCGGAATAGTTTTCCCATGAGTCATGATTTTATCAATAATTTCCATATAAGATACACTTAATAAAATATCCTTTTTATCAAGTATGTGCCCTTTCCTGATCAACTCTTCATCTGTAAAACACTGTCCGGGAGACGATGCATATATTCGTTTGGGCACTTCAATATTCTCATGCATTACATTTATATGCGACACAAGGCCTAATGCAAGTGTCGCGCCTGAAGAACTTCCTGTAATAAGAATATTCGAAGCACTATAAGTATTTAGCATGGACTTATACAAAGCATAGATCCAGTCAAAGACTTCATCAATTGTATGGTTTATGCAAAGTGGATAATATGGAATTACCATATCACGACCGCTTTCAACAGCTATTTCCAAAGCCTTTTTAATAGAATTAGGACGAGGATGTACAAGCATTCCACCTCCTATTATAAACAAACATACTTCCTTTGTCGGTTCCTTGTGAGTTATGTAAACAACTTTCTCTCCATAAAAATCTTTAATTTCATAATTTATTTCACTATGGGAAAGCACAGGAATTTTTGTTTTATCCATACTCTTTCGAGCTTTTGCAATCATATCCCGTTCATTTCCATTAAAATGTTTTTTAAATCCTATTAGTTTAAGAATCAGTTTTAATAAACGATATTTTAATGATAATCCGGACATTATTTCACCTATCCCTTTCTTTGCTTGTTCGTTTTTATACATCAAATCAGTGCCTTTGATTGTTCATTTTATTTTTGTGACCCAAGCATTTTTCTAGGTTAGTTTACTCTAACATCATATTCCTGTTTACCTTAATTTTCAAGAATTTTGTTTTTCTCTTTATTATAACAATCCGGTTTATACATTTTTAATATTCATGAATCGTTCATTTGCCTTTATCATTTTTTCATATGATATAGACGTATAATTTATTTCTCGACACGATACACCATATCTCCGCTATTCCAAATGTACATAATTGCCGACACTGGTGGTTTCTCGTCTTCCCAAAGCCGGCCTGTATATGTTGTTGTGTTACCAAAATAGCCTTCTGTGATTATTTCAAACTCTGAGCCTGCATATTCATCCATAAATTGCTGTAATTCAATAGCTCTTCCATAAAAACGGCCTTCACCCAAAGTTTTATTAAATATCAGTACATCACACATGTCCAAATCACAATCTTTAAAAAATACTTCGCCCGGATAGGCTTTTTCTTCACCATCCACAAATTGAAAAATTTTATGTACCTTTAATGTCAAAGTCTTATTGTGATATTTTATCTTATTCACCCTGCTGTCATGAAGGCTAAAAAGGATGTTGCTTTTTCTATCATGTATAAAATCCATATTATTCCTCGTATATAATAAATATGATCATGTATCCATTACAGATACTAATTAACACATTCAAGTGCTTCGCATAGCAACAATCAAGTATAAGCCAATCATTAGCAAAGCAATTCCAAGTAGTAATTCAATAAGGCCAACTTTTCTAGCATAAGATTCTGTTTTCTTACCAGCTTTGCGGTTAGTTTCATAATCATTGATAAGATTGTACTTTTTCTTAAAGTAGTTTAAGTATCCAAACGTTGAAAAAGTTGCACCAAGTGCTAATAAAATAATTTTTAATAATGTCATAAATTTAAACCTACAAATTTCAAATTTTTTCTTTTAATTATTGTCTCGCTTTAGTCCAAATTGATCCTATAAAATAAATTCTAGAGCGGATACAAACTATGACAATAAATAATCATCTTAAACGTCTGTAGATATGCCATTTAATAAATATGCTTAATATCAGATATTGTAGGCAGAAAAGCTTTCTACCTGCTCTACTAGATCTAAAATAAGCTCAGAGAAGCTCTCTGAAATTTCCTCAAGGTCAGCATAATCATTGTTATATCCACGTACTTTGCCGCTTTCAAGGTCTATAAACACGATGCTCCCATCACCTAAACCGCCGATAGGAAATGCTGGGCCGTGTTCACATTCACACATATATTCCTCATATACCTCTTCAAAGATGGTATAGTTTTCCGTTAGCTCCTTCAAATCAAAAATCCATGGCTCTGCCAAATAGCAACCGCCTAAGTTAAGTAGTAGCCACCTGTACTCTGATGGTATGGAGGTGTAATTTGCTTCGAACTTTTTTACATCTTCCTCTGACTCTGGCCTAACACCTTCTGTAAAGGCACTTGCTTCATAAGCCGCCTTAATCCTGCCCTGATATTTTTCTAATTCGATATTGCACATGTTGATCTCCTAGTTATTGGGGTTATCCATCGTTTCTTTAACATATTCTTCAGTGTCTTGTATCTCTAAAATCGTTGGATCTAAGTGACAGAGTAGGTTCCAATCTTCGGCATCGTTTTTTCTGTAGATAACCGCCGTATGGATTCTTCCGTCATAAGGACAACTTATCCCAATCCTGCACCGATTCTATTACCGGGATCCAACTGTCTATTTGGAATCTTTCTTCTATCCACGGCTCCGCATAGCCGTCAAGAATAAGCACCCCATTACATTTTATATGGGCTTTTGCCTCTACTATGTCTAAGATTTCTATCCTGTATTCACGTAAAGGTTCATTTTCATAAATATAAAATGAATCCTCACGCTCTTCACTATCCAAAGCTGTCTTTACTGAAAATGTAGTCCCCACCAATTCCTTTACAACGCTCTTATCCGTATCTATCGGATTGATACAGAGGGAAGGTGAAATCTCATTTCCCTCAAAATCCCCAGGCTTAAATCCAATGTCTACAGCCCATGAAGCGCTTTCCTCTCGGTCTGCTTTAAATAACATGAGACAACTCCTTCTATTCTCCCAATCCTCTTGAAATGTAAAATCTTTTATCTTTAACATTTTGCTCTCCCTACAAACTGAGATTTACTTATATGAAATCCAGTCCGCCTTTGATAGACAGGTTATGTGTTCTGTGCGAAGAACACCTTCCAATGCACATGGAACGTTCTCTTTTGTATGATGATAACGGAAACCACATTTTTCTTGAACTCTCTTTGACTTTGTATTGCCGTCAAAATAACCGCACCACAGTTTCTCCAGATTCAGGTCATTAAATCCATGTCGCAAAATCTCACGAACTGCTTCTGGTATAAGACCCTGACCCCAATATGGAACTCCTATCCAGTAGCCAATCTCCCCCTCAGTATCAGGAATACCTTTATCACTTGCAGAGCCGATCATCAACCCTATACTACCAACTGGCTTCATTGTTTCTTTTAAAACTACGGCATATGTCTCAGGTGCGAAAAAAACATTTTTTATAATCTCCTTACTGTTTTCAATACTTGTATGTACAGGCCAACCTGCAATCGGACCAACCTCTGGATTACTGGCATATTGAAATAAATCATTGGCATCTCTTTCTTCCCATGAGCGAAGAATCAATCTTTCCGTTTCTAAAATCATTTGTCTTCCTTTAATTCAAACTTGTCTTTTGTTTAAAATAAATCTCATTATAAATTCCATAAACAACTTAGAAAACTTTGTGACAAGTTCAGGATCAAGTGTAGTGGCTAAGTTTTCTTCATTAGGTCGCGTGGGCAGTACCAGCTTTTAGTTTGCGTCAGTACCTGATTTAACTAAAAGGGCAACTGCCTCAGCATGGCTAGACACGTCCATTTTGATGTCAGGGCATATCGCTGTTCGCGGAAACAAGTCAGTCCGTATTCATCAGAACTTATCCACTTTTCGCCCGTTCGCCTCGACCTGTCCGTTCGCGGAAACATATCCACGGCTTTCAAGAAAGCCGCATGAAATGGGACTTTTTCGGGCATCGCGGTTTTCGCCGTCTCAACCCTTGCCCGGTTTGCGAGTGGATGGAATTTCATCGTCTCAACCCTAATCATCGTCGTGTTTGCCACCACGCATATACGGATTTACATGAACTGTCTTCCCATTCTGTTGACGATCATATCCTGACACATTATGTTCCCGTGGTGATGATCGCTCGTCCGGATAATCTCTTTCGGGCGGTGATTCGTCATAATCATCCATATCAGACGAATCCGTAAAGTCGTCATCCGAGGAAGAAGTGCTAAAGTAGTCATCCGAAGAAGATGATCTTGAACCACTACCTGATCCCTTACCGCTATTTGCAGCTGCAGCTGTACCAATGGCAATGGCAGCTGCACCGACCCATTTTACAATTATTGGATGCTGCTCACCAAATCCTTTAACAGCCTCTACCACATGAAGAACCTTTTCTCCATAACTTTCATGTACCTCTAGCGGAGTTACAGCTGCCATTTTAGGCGAAGTGCTTTCTGAACTGCTTGCAGTTTTCTCTTGCTGTGAAGGTCGGCTACTTTGCTCCACAGGTTCCTTAGCATCTGATTGACCTACACTACCTTTATCATTACTGCTTTCTTGTACTTCAATAGCAGGACGTTTCACCGGTTTACTAAGATTAAGTGCTTCACAGGGAATAGGCTTATTTTCTCCAAAATCTACGAACTCCTTGGTGTCCGGATTGTAATACCAATTTGTCGGATTTTGCCAACTGCCTTTATGAGCCTCCAGATGCTCTTCTCTTGTAAGAAACTGTATATTATCTGGATCGCCCTGATATTCCGGATATTCAGCCGCGCTCTTCATGTGCTGTCCTTCAAAAGCTCGTCCGTTATCGTCATAAGCTTTCCCTTTATCCGGATCAAGAATATCCTGCTGTTGTTCCTTAGTCCAATCTCTTGTTCCTTTTCCTTCTGCTACTAATGCCTGTTCTCTTTCCCAAGCAAGCCTAATGGCCTTATTTCTTTCCTTTATACTCGTTTTTGACATAGGATCACTCTCCTATACCAAGCAAGTCATAAAGGTCGTTTAAGAGAGCAAAGAAGTCATCATAAACCAGCTCGTCATCTATACTTCCGGTTTCATTGTCAAATATCGCGATTTTCTCCCCGACCTTTTCACATAACACAGGATCGCCAGAAGCCAAAGCTCCTATGACGATGTAATCATCATCCGGCATATCGTCATCTTCGATATCGATCAAAGGCTTATGTGCCACGCCATAAAGTTGAATACCGGCAGGTAAAAAGAACTCGCCACCATCCGAATAACGAAGCCACTCTTTATATTTCTCCGGTAATTTAATTTTATTGCTTTCCTCAAACTGAGAAATTTGTTCTTCCGTTGCAGCTTCAAGGAAGGACATTTTCCCTTGCCCATTTAGTTTATCAACAACAACTTTCAATTCTTCCGCTATCATTATCTGTATTTCCTTTCCTTAGACAAACATCTCTGTATTCCACACCAGATTAACCAGCTGCATGAGAAGCTGAATCCGCTCAGTGATTTCTGTCTTTCTGAACTGTGCGTAAGGCTTGAATCCCAGACCGTTATCAGCTATGAATTTCTTGAACTTCGGATTGTTCTGATAGGCCTGATCTCCCAGCGACTCGGTATAAATGTTTCCTTCATTGGAGCAATACTTCGAGAGCTTGTAATCATATTTGGAATCGTTCAGGCTGGCATTGATGCTCTTGTGCAAAAGCAGCAATGCGCCGAAACTATTTCTCCACCGTCTGAATTCTTCCTGATCAGCGTATTCGCTTGTGAACCACTCGTAATGGTCCGTGATGATATGCTCGATTTCAAATGGATTCTTTGTCTGCGTATTCATGTAATTACAGTAATTTGAAGCCACTCCGGTCTGCTCCTCTATATAACCGGTGATGCGGGCAAGCATATTCTTGATGTACTTCTTAGTAAAGCTGTTCAGACGCAGCTCAGGAAGTGCCGCTGCCGGATCATAGGCAAGATTCTCATATTGAGCTTTCAGTCGAGCCTTCAGGTCATCGATACTGCATCTGCGGATGTTCTTCGTTACGTTGAATACATAGTTTTTGATAGTACTGTAATCAACGGATTTGTAATTCGTAACTCTGGCAGTGATCAGCAGGTCAATGAACCGGGCTACCAGATTTATTTTTTCGATGATGACCGGCCATGTATCCTCATAGCAAATCGGTGCCAGCAACAGCTGCGGTTGAAGCGTAAAATTGACCTGCGCATTGTAATAAATGTACTTTGTCTCTTCCGCGAAGGTGCTCTCTGCCTCGCGGATTTTCTTGTAGACATCAGCGAACTTCGAGAACTTCATGATGAAAAGTTCGAAATCGTCCGTTGTGGAAAGGCCCAGCTTATCTCGCTCATCACGTACCCATTTATGGAAAGAGCCACCAATAATATCAAAGTCCTGATTCACAGCACCGGCTTTCGTTTCACGAATAGTCTCCGCGTACTGTGCTCTCAGCCATGCTTTGATAAAAGTCTCATCGCCCTTGTCATCATCCTTCTTGAGCGAAAGGACCTTATCCTTCCAGACGTCATTCAGCTTTTCACGCTTTGAATCGTCCTTAATTTCAGATAGAAGATAACCCTTCAACATTTCTGTCGATGTCAAGCTAAGACCACGGTCATTCATCGTTACGAAAACCTTATGCGCATCCTGCTCTGTTGTGGCAACAATCTCAATGAAGAACACCTTCTCGGCCAGCCAGTCGCAGAAGTGCAAAAGCATATCGTCCGTTATATCATCAGCAGGGAAGACGTCGATGATATCGTTGTATCTGCCATAAAGATTTTTCACGGATTCGCCAACATCAGTCGTGTCATATGGCTGGTCATTAAAAATAGCATTCATGCAATCTGACCTGTCCTCAACATTGATATTGAAAGACTTTGTGCCATAGGCTTCGGAGAAAATCATCTGCTCGATCATGTTGTAACTCTGGCCAAGCGTGCGCAGCCTGTTATTGAGATACATCAGCAACAAGGTAAGTGACGAAAACCTCTGCTGCCCGTCAATGATGGCATTCTCTCTTCCTGCCAGAACAATGGAGCCCATGAAATATGCGCCATAATCCTGTACCTTCTGACGGCTGTCTCCCAGAACATAGTAATCCAAAAACTCTGATGTAAGGTCATCAATCAGCTCTTCGATATGCTTTCTCTGCCACATGTATTCCCTCTGGTAATAGTGAATGGAATACTTCGTATTTTGCAACAGCTGCTTCAAGCTCTTAGGAGAGCCTTCAATCTTTTTCATGTGTTACGTATAATCCAGTTACCTGATATAGGTCTAGATTTTTCCTTTCTCCGAGCATTCTCGGTGATTTGATTTGTCCTATGTAATATTTTACGAAGCACTGTGGATTTGTTTCTATGTCTTTACAGCTTTGACTGTTATGAGGTGACTCAAACCACAGTTTTTCATCTCTATTGCTAATTAGTTTGTCAACGCTTAGACGTTTCTATTCACGTGTTTACATAGGCGAAAACTCTGTGGAAAACAGCAGTACTCTAATATTTCTCAAAGGAGGTTTTCACTATGTTTCTTGTCGGAATCGACATCTCCAAGTACAAGCACGATTGTTGTATCATTGATAGTGATGGTGTAGTAATTCGTGAGCCATTTAGCTTCAAAAATGATGCCGATGGCTTTGCTTTGTTCTTCGATACGCTTAATTCTCTTCCAGATTCAGAAGACATAAAAATAGGGTTTGAATCTACCGCACACTATGCTCTGAATCTGAAGTTATTTCTTGAAAAAGCCCACTACGCTTTCATTGAATTCAATCCTGTACTTCTCGCGAAGTTCAACAAGTCACAATCTCTCAAAATAACCAAGACAGATGCAATTGATTGCTACTCCATTGCCCGCTGGCTAGGTAAGGTAGAGTTCAAACCCCATACAAGTGGATTTTACCATACCTATTCTTTTAAATCACTAACAAGACTTCGCGAAACCCTTGTTAAACAACGTTCTTTTTATCTGATTAAGATAACTAACGTCCTCGATGTTATATTCCCTGAATTTAAGCCTTTTTTCAATAACAGATTAGGTGCTACTGCACTTTATCTGCTTGAAAACTATGGTTCTTCTGAAAAAATATATCGCATGAACTTTGCTTCATATGATTATCTACGAAAATTATCTTGTGGTAAGTTTTCTATTCAAAAGTTTATAAAACTTTAGGAATTAGCAACTACTACCGTTGGTGAATCCAATGAGATATTTCTAATGCAGCTTAACAGCTTATTATCTCTGTATCGCCAATGTGTTTCTGAAATTGAATCAATCGAATTTCAGATTACTAAACTAATCAATAATATCAATCCTCACTATATGACGATTTCAGGAATCGGACCTCTATCAGCTGCAGTAATTTACGCTGAATTTGGTGACCTATCAAAGTTTAATTCGCCTGCTCAAATGCTGTCTTTTGCCGGTATTGAGCAAGGTTACTATCAATCCAGCACCTCAGAACACGGTGGACATATGGTCAAAAGAGGATCATCTCATTTGAGATACACCCTTATGAATCTATGTATTCCATTGATTCAATACAATTACGTTTTTGCTGCATATTACGACAAGAAGCGTTCAGAGGGTAAACCTCACAGAGTAGCATGTTCGCATCTTGTTAATAAACTTATTCGTGTCATATATCATCTTGAGAAGAATGACATCGATTTTGACTCTTCAAAACTTTGCTGATTGAGTAGTGGCAACCAGTGTTTTTCCTAAAAGCCTCCCAATCGGGGGCTCATTTAGAATGCCATAAATTATTTTCTAAAATTCACTTTACTTTGAATAATTTGTCATCTCTAACAGTGGAATTGTCAATAATTGTGCAGTCAGTAAACCTACAAAATTATTCTAGGCAGCCATTAACTTGTTTTTCTCCATCAGCCTTCGGTATGCTGCCGGAGGAAGACCGTCTGGATTTGAAGTGTATATTCTAATCCGATTGTAATAGGTGAAGACATATCTGAAGATGACAATTTTCACTTGATCCTTATTCATCCTATATGTTGGGATCCTGTAAAGGAGCTCCTTCTTAAGAGTAGCAAAGAAGCTTTCCATGCGAGCATTGTCATAGCAGTGACCTATTCCGCTAAGACTTTGAATTATATTGTGACGGGCAAGCGCCGCTTTGAAATCTTCGCTGTTATACTGGCTGCTGCGACCGCTGTGCAGGATAGCCCCTGCAATATGGAACTGTTCGTAGTAGCCTTAAAACTGTCAATGAACAGTTCCCTGCGCATATTGTCACGCATCAACAATGAAAGTATTTCGCCGTTGAAGCAATCCATTATTGGCGATATATAATTTGCCATAGTAGCAAGCTACTTGAGATATGACTGTCAGCAACTTATGATATGGTTCATCAGAATGAAAGTCCTGTTTTATCAGATTCTCTCTTTCCTGAATCTCCGTAGTTGCTTTCGTTAGGCCAAGAGGCTTGCGCCTGCGTTCATGTAACCAGCCGTTTTCATGCATTATACGTGTTGCCCTGTGTTTGCCGACTTTGATGCCCCGCTGAGCTAGTGCGAGGATCATTCGCTTAATACCGTAATTATCGTTAAATGAAGCTTCGTTAAGAACTTCCCGCATAGCAGCCGAAAGAACTGCATCCTTACCGGGTTTATCGAGACTCCTTACATATCTGTAATAGCCAGTCTCGCTTACCTCGAGGATATCACACATGATGTTTACGGGCCATCTGTTACGATGTTCATAGATGAAACCGAACAGCTCATGTGCCCTTACTTCTTCCGACCTTTTGCGAAAAAATCTAAAGCCTCTTTGAGAATTTCATTGGCTCGTTCTGTTTCGCGAAGCTTAGCTTCCAGCTCCTTGATCCGGCGATCCTTTTCGGAAGGAGGCGGAGCACTGTATCCGCTTCCAATGAAAGTTTGCTCACCGCGTTCCTTTCGGAGCATACGCCAGTCGGCCAATGTGTAATATTTGAGGCCGAGCTGCTCAGCAGCCGCCTTCACACCGATCTCATCGGATAACTGAAGGGTTTGCAACTTGAATTCTTTGTCGTATTTCATACGCTCCCACCTTTCTGATGATATGATATCACTTATTGGTGGATTTAACGACTGCATTTAAATGATACTACTCCACTCTGCTCTTGCGTCCTCAGTCCTACCTCCTATGGAGCGTTTGCTCCATTACGTCTTCGCTACTTGCTCCTCGTCGGACATGGATTCTCGCCATCAGAGTTCCATTTGACTTTAGGTTGTTCAGCCCTTCGCTCCGCTCCCATTACAGGAGTTTCGTCACTACTATGGCCTTGGCTGACTTCTCATGGTTCGTTACTACTGCGGCTTTGCCGTCCGTGAGACCTCACGGGATAAGTCGTCAATCTTTCCTCATCTACCTGCCTAATTTACACATACGGGTTATGACCAACTTTTGGACTTCACGACTTTGCGCTCGCTTATCCGCCGTATGCACCGCTGTATTAGGTTTCTGTTCGTCAGGCTACGATTTCGCTATCCCTTCTTCTCGCCCAAGCCTCGCAACTTGAACCTTGGGAGTCGCTATGGGGTTCGTCGTTGGCTACGCCCCTTGTGGACTTTCACCACAGATTGACGGAATGCCCGCCATACACAAAAAATAACAGGGTTTAAATTTAGACCCCTGTTATTTTTTTCTATTCATCATTCATTCTCTGTTTTGAAATCTCACTAGCCTCATGGATTGTGTTA
This sequence comes from Mogibacterium sp. CM50, assembly GCF_000293155.1. Taxonomy (NCBI): domain Bacteria; kingdom Bacillati; phylum Bacillota; class Clostridia; order Peptostreptococcales; family Anaerovoracaceae; genus Mogibacterium; species Mogibacterium sp. CM50. The sequence continues at coordinate 20,235 of NZ_ALNL01000029.1, forward strand.
GCTGTTAACAAAGTATCTAACATAGCCCATTTACGACCAGACGCATATATTTTACCAGTTTTAACGGTTTTTGATGGTATTATAGCTTCACCTAGGCTATAAACAAAATATTCGTGTTCTTCCTGTACATCTGGCATTTCTATAATCTCGCTATGCAAGTTTTTTGTAACAGTATAACCCTCAATATGATGAATTGTTTGTAACCTCCCATCATATCTAAATGCTATGTAGTTTGGGGGTTCTTTTGGCCATCCATTCATACCAAAAGGATGAAAATAATTCATTTTCTGGTTTACTATTTCTATCCAAGTTAAATCACAATTTTCTGGTTTGGTAGATGCCAGAGAAACCACATATACCCAGTTAGATTCTTTTGCCTGCATAGTCATTATTCCTCCCAAATATTTCATTAGCTCTTTTAATAAGTTTTTTTGTGTTATATTCGAACTCGCTTTTGCAAGGTTTGCCAATTCATATATATTCTTCCATGACAGATGAGTTACAGGAATATCATTTACAACCTTAAAAGGTAAATATGCATTTGCATACTCCACACTACATTCTGACATTGAAATAATAACTTTGTGTAGAGCTGGACTTTCTAAAATATTTCGTCTTTTGGAGTATAAGGTAAGTTGATCCGCTCCTGGTAAAATCCACCCTCGCTTAGCTTCTATAGTTATATAAAACGAATTGTCATCTGTTATTTCTAAATCTGTTATACCTTTATCCTTTTCAAATTCCTGATATTTAATCCTTACATTTTGTGGATTAATATCTATAGATATAACCTCCTTAATCACAGATTTAAGAAATTCGGGGCATTGAGCTAACGCCCATGCAATGCTTTTTGTTATATCATTTTCAAGATTTCCAATTAACTGAAATACACTACTTACTTCAGTTCCATATGCAACTAACTCTGACATGCCATTATCTCCTTGCCAATACACAAGCTATTATCTTCTGTATTCTAAATCTAACCAATCTTTAATCTCTTCAAACTCTTTAAATTTGGTATCAGATAAATCATTTTTGTTGAGTCTATAATATAGAGCTGATTTTAATCTATCACAATATCCAACTGCCTTTACAATTTTTTTAACTGTAGACATATTTAACCATGCATATCCTTCTGCCTGTTCCACTAAAAAATCATATGCCTTATCATACATTTGTAAGTCTTCATAAATGCTAACCATAGCATAACTCACCTTTTGCTTTACTTCGGATCTAGATTTTCCTATTTTTCTGCCTGCTAAAATAGCATTATTAAGATTTTTTTCCCAGAAATCTACTCCCATTTCTATCGTATATAAAGCTTTACAATGAGCACTTCCCAGAATATCGCAATAGAATTTATAACGATTAAAGTTAAATTCAATTTCTTTTGAAATATGTTCTTTTTCTTTATCATCAAACTTTGCAATTTTAGATGCCAATGTACTCTCGTTTGATTTTAACTTTTCTTCTCTCCTACCTAGTTCTATTGATTTTTGCTCAATTTCATTTACTTTTTTATTCAAAATAGAACTAATGTTATCCATCAAAGATATACTATGTTTATTCATTCCAGCGGGAAATGATTCAATTTCATATTCAACATCTATAGACAGATAGTTATTTTTAGATATAAAACCTTCTAGCAAATTACCATTATTTTCAATCTTAATATGATTCCAGTTTTCCTTATCTTCAATGCTAGAAATATTTTTATAAGTTGATGAACTTATAAAAATATCACCATTCTCAACCGCTCCAGAAAACTTACATGCAAGGTTTGTACTACTGCCAATCCACGCAATGCCATACTCACTTTCTGCTTCTTCTGATGATTTTCCTTTCATACCTACTTTAGATACAGATATTTCCCCAGTATGAATTCCGATTCCGCAAGATATTCTATAATCTAACGTACTATCCAATACTGGATTTAGAATTTTATCAATACAAGTAGTTATATATCTAGCTGCATTCACAGCTTTATCTTCCGACCTCCCATCCTCACCATCTATAAACATAGCAAGGACTCCATCACCCATAAAATCTTTCACAAAGCCGCCTGAGTATCTAATTGCTTGGACGATAACTCTAATATAGCTTCGGTATATTTTTGCCAGTTGTGTATTATCAAATTGTTCTGGAAGCTTTGTGGATTTTCTCATATCAACGAATAAAACAGATGTTTTGCAATGATATATTGTATTTGAATCCGATAAATCTTCTACTTTAGGCAAAAATGATGATATTTCACTTTCCAATACCTCAGAATTAACTATTCTATCTACTGCAGATTGTAGTAGTTCTAATTCTGATTTATTAATCTTTTTTTCAGACACCCTCTCCTCCTTGCTCTAGGAAAAAGGCACCATTACCCGCTGAAGTAAATTTAATCTTTCCGCCTTTTCCTTTTGGCCACTCATTTTTTATTTTCTTCGAAACCTTTACCTTATTTCTTACCTGATTTGCATATTTAGAGGCGATATTAATGCAATCTCCAAAGGCTTTTACATCATATGAATTTTCAATACCTATTTTTGTGACAATTACACTATCAAATGTTACTCCAACACCAATGCTAATTTCAGCTCCTAGATTTTCATCTGTAATTATTTTATTAATTACCTTTTGCAAAACAACTAACATATCTCTTCCGCATAAGCCAGCATTCTGGACTGCCTTAGATTTAACCATATCATCTTCAACTCTTGCGATTTTCCCACCCCAAAATACCATTAACCCATCACCCATTATATCAATGACCTTTCCATGATAGTATTTTACGACTTCTAGTAAAGCTGTTAGAAAAATGTGCATTGTCAAAAATGTTTTCTCTGCTCCCACACTCTGTGCTCTCATAGTGGAATCACGCATATCAACAAATAATACTGCAAAATTTTCTTTATCATATGATCCAAATTTAAGTTTCTCTTCATCAAAACCAGGTATAGCATTGGAAATAGCCTTAGAACTATGTTCCAAAATACTTCTAGTGTGAATGTTATTTTTTGCAGTTTTATAATGCTCATATGCACTAAAATATATTGCATCTATGTCTATTGCCATGAAAGAACCCCCTAATATTTATATAAAAATGCTAACAAAAATAACACCCCTATGCTAAAATTCGATGCCGAAAGACACCTAATTACCCATTTATATAAATTTAGCTTTTGCCTATTTATATCATTCAATTTATATAGCTCAGCAGCCATGTTTTCTAAAATATCAGCATCTGTCATTTGACTAACATCTTTTTTATACATTTCGAATGTATAATCCTCTACCGATTTAGCAATAAACCATTTTGAGTTATATTTAAGTTTAGGCTGATGTCCTTTTATAGTTAAAATACCAAATACGAACACTCCTACAAAACTAATGATGAAAATCAATAATAAAATAACTGATAGGACAGAAAATACATTACACGGTTTAATCATTATTAGCTGATTCATTATAAATTCATAGCATTTTGTAATTATAGCAATCATAGCTGCCATTATAGCCATAATTATGGAAACTTTTGTATCCGTCAAATGTATGTATGAAGAAACATCAGAAATTGCACTTGATAAAAAGGCTTGCTTTGTTTCAGTATTTTTATGCTCAATTTTTTTACTTTCTTTTCTCACAAAACACCTCCATTTTATAAAATATATTTTATCACATTAAGTTGTGTTTTTTATTATCTAAATCACAATATGTAGTCGTCATATTTTTAATGTAATTATCAATTTTTACAATGAACCCGATATTCCTGACCTACTTTAAATCCAAAATTCTCAAGCCACTTACCTTTCATCATAATTGTTGGTATGTCATTATGATTATATCCACTCATGCCATACACCTTCAATGTCCGCTTATTTTTCTCCATATTTAACTCCTCATCATAAAATGCTATCGTTAAATTATGCACCCTATTACAGATTTGACTTATCATTAACTCTATGTAATAACTGCTATTTAATAATTATTACCTATATGAGTATAATAAACTTGCACTAAATCCTTTGAAATTTGGGGATTTCACATATGCACCCTTATGTATAATTGTATCAATATAAAGGTTGCGTTGTTTCCATATCAGTGCGGATAATTCATGTACATCAATTTATATTACATTAACTTAATCAACTATAATAATGACAACAGTTCTATTGTCACACACCCTAAAAACAATAGTCCTGTTGTTACGCCAAGCAAAAAAAGTAGTTCTGTTGCCACAACCCTCTATTTTCCAGTAGTCAGAACTATTGTCATAACACAGAAAAAGAGATTACAGTAAATTGTCCATTTACATGAAATCCTTTAATTTCAAGCCTTTTGTAGAGTTTTAAGCCTTTGTTTTTGACAGAAGAACTATGGTCTCAACTTGCTCATCATTGTCCAAACCTATATTAAAATCTTCATCAATGATAGGTAGCTTAAAAGTAATGGATTTTAGCCATTGTCCATTTGGTTGCTTCTCTTCATAAATTTGAATTTCAGAAATCAAAGCTGTAATTAACTGTCTACGCTCTACATCATTCATTACCTTGTAAAGTTTATCAAAATAGATCAAAATCTTATATATGTTATCTCCTGTAAGTTTCTCAGCTTCAATAGTTTGTTTCTTTGCTTTCGCATCAATTAACAATGATTCTAAGTTTTCAATCTTATCATACATACGATAAAGTCTATCATCTAAGTCCTGTTTTCTTCGTTTGTAGTGCTTATCATCAGCATCTAAATTATCTATTTCCTCAATTAGCTTAAATTTCGTAGAATGGCTCTTCCTCAATTCTTTCTGGTAATTATCTATCTCTTTTTCTATTTCAGAGGTATCTACCTTCATGTTAATTTTTTCTTGCATCATAGAAGCAAATTTGGGATTGCTTACTATCTTTATAATTACCTCAGCAACTGCATCATCTAACAATTCTTCTCTGATTTGTTTATTGTAAGTACATTTATGACCTCTTATCATATGCCTATGTTTACAGCCATAGTAATAAAAATCTTTATACTTTGTACCATCTTTCTTTTTCTTAATACACTTGTTTCCAAACATTCCCACTCCACATATTGGACATTTTACAATTCCTGAAAGCAGATGTGTGCGTGTATCTTTCCCTTTATTCACATGCTCATATTTCTTTGCTTGAGATTTTAACTTAACTTGAGCTGCTTGCCATAGCTCATCAGAAATTATAGCTTCATGAATACCTTCAGCTATTAAATATTCATCTTGTTCAACTTGCTTATATTCATTTCTTGTTCCATGAACTTTTTCTAAAGTTCTTCTTCCAAAGGCTATTTTTCCGTTATATACAGGGTTTTTTAATATCTTTCTTATAAGACCTGCATCAAACAATGGATTTTTCCCATTTTGTCTTGGAATTTTTCTTATACCATGATTTTCTAAGTATTTAGAAAGTCCATTTGCTCCAATGGTTGTATTTACATACTGATCAAAAATAGTTCGTATCGCAATTGCTTCTTCCTCATTGATTATCAATTTCCCATCAATAAGTTGATAACCATAAGGAGCAAAACCTCCATTCCATTTGCCCTCTCTTGCCTTTTGAATACGCCCTTCCATCGTTTGAACACGAATATTTTCCCTTTCAATTTCAGCCACAGCTGATAAAACTGAAATCATCAATTTACCTGCATCTTTAGATGAATCAATCCCATCCTCAACACAAATCAAATTGACTCCAAAATCTTGCATTGTTTGTAGAGTTGATAAAACATCAGCAGCATTTCTTGCAAATCTTGACAGCTTAAACACAAGAACAAAAGATACTCCATCCTTTCCGGATTTTATATCTTCCATCATGCGAGTAAACTGTATTCTTCCCTCAATAGATTTTCCAGACTTTCCTGCATCTTCGTATTCTCCAACAATTTCATAATCATTATAAAGAGCGAAAGCCTTCATTCTTGATTTTTGTGCCTCTAAAGAATAGCCATCTATCTGTATTGATGTAGATACTCTTGTGTAGAGGTATACTTTTATTTTTTCTTTTGACATAGCATTAACCTCAATA
>NZ_ALNL01000030.1:0-4492 GCF_000293155.1 Mogibacterium sp. CM50
CCCGGAGCTTCAAAGGTATATCAAAAAATCCGATCAGGCGGCGGACCGTCTGGATAAGGCAAGGGATAAAATACCAAAGAAAAAGAGTCTTTCCTTTGAGCGGGAGTTTGATGAAAAAACAGGCAAAGGAAAAACGAGGCTTCACTTTGAAGAAAAGGAAAAGCCCATAGTCTCCGGTAAGTCTGCAAATCCTCTTTCTCCTGCCCTTAATAAAGCAGGCGCTTTTGTGCATAAGAAAATCCATGAAACGGAGCATGACAATGCAGGCGTTGAAGCAGCCCACAAAACCGAAAAAGCCGCAGAAATACTTGGAAGATTCAGCGTAAGAAAGGCAAGAGAAAATTACAGAAATCAGAGGCTAAAGCCCTACCGCAAGGCAAGGAAAGCGGAGAAAGCCGCAGAGAAAGCAAATGCAAAATACTTTTACAAAAAAACCATGTATGAAAATCCGAATCTTTCATCTGCAAATCCCTTTAGCCGTATGCGGCAGAAAAGGAAGCTAAAAAGAAAGTATGCGGCGGAGCTTCGTAAAAAAGGTAAGAGTGCGGCAAAGGCGGCAAAAACATCCGCAGAAAAGATAAAACAGGCAGGCTCTTTTATCATACGCCACAGACGAGGGCTTGCCCTTATCATTTCCCTGCTTTTAATCTTCATTCTGATCTTTACCGGCTTATCGTCCTGCTCCTCTCTTTTATCGGGAGGCTTAAACGGGATTTTAGGTACAAGCTATACATCCGAGGACAGCGATCTTGTGGCGGTAGAAAATGCCTATGCTGCTATGGAAAATGAGCTGCAGGGAAAAATCGACAAGGTGGAAAAGAATCATCCCGGCTATGACGAGTACAAATATGAGCTTGACAGTATCGGACATAATCCCCATGAGCTTGCTTCTATTCTTACGGCAAAACACCAAAGCTATACCCTTTCCAAAGTGCAGGCTGACTTACAGAAAATTTTCACAGAGCAGTATTCTTTTACTCTTAAGGAAGAAATTGAGGTGCGCTACAAAACGGAAACCCATACCGATCCGGACACCGGAGAAACCACAGAGGAAGAAGTCCCATACAACTATTACATTCTTCATGTAAAGCTGAAAACGATGCCGCTTTCCGATATTGCAAAGGAAATACTGAATGAAGAGCAGCTTAAAATGTACCGTGTCTACCTTGAAACCAGCGGAAACAAACCCCTTGTCTTTGGCGGAGGTTCCCCTGACGGCAGTGCTTCGGAGGATTTAAGCGGCGTTCATTTTGTAAACGGCACCCGCCCCGGAAATTCGGAGCTTGTAAATCTTGCAAAAAAGCAGGTCGGAAATGTAGGCGGTTATCCTTATTGGAGCTGGTACGGCTTTAACGGACGTGTGGAATGGTGCGCCTGCTTTGTATCGTGGTGCTATCACAAGGCTGGAAAAAGCGAGCCGCGTTTTGCAGGCTGTCAGTCGCAGGGCGTTCCGTGGTTTACCTCTCATGGTCAATGGGGAAACCGAGGCTACAAAAACATTGCACCGGGCGACGCCATTTTCTTTGACTGGGACGGTGACGGCGGTGCGGATCATGTGGGAATTGTCATTGGAACGGACGGAAGCCGTGTTTATACCGTTGAAGGAAATTCAGGCGATGCCTGCAAGATTAAAAGCTATGACCTAAATTCCGGCTATATTAAAGGCTATGGCCTGATGAACTGGGATTAACAAAAAATGAAAGGAGAAAACATTTATGGCAAACAGAAAAATCTTGAAAATCGAAAACGAGATCAAAAAGACCCGTGAGAAAATCACGGAATATCAGAACAAGCTGAAAGGACTTGAGATGCAGAAAACAGAGGCGGAAAACCTTGAAATCGTGCAAATGGTAAGGTCGCTTCACATGACCCCTGCAGAGCTTGAAGAATTTTTAGCCAAAGGCGTGATTCCTGCTGATATGTCTGCAGATGAAAATGAGTATATGGAGGATATAGAAAATGAAGAATAAAATTTTGATGAGAATAACGACAGCTCTCTTTGCCGCCCTGATCCTTATGGGCGGCTTTTCTATTCCCGCTTATGCAAACGGCGGCGGTGAAGCTACCAATGACAGCAATGTAAAAACAGAGGAAAAGAAAGAAGAAAAAACGCCCCTTACTCCTGACGGCAACATGAGTCTTGTGGATAATGTCAAGGGATATGCCGCAAAGGACAAGGAATTTATCATTGTAAAAAGCAAGGGAGGAAATTACTTCTATATTGTAATCGACCATGCGGCGCAGGGAGAAAACACGGTTCATTTCTTAAATCAGGTGGATGAAAAGGATCTGCTCTCTATCATTGACGAAAAAAGCAGCCTGACCGCAAAGCCGGAGCTTCCAAAAGAGGAGGAAAAGAAAGAGCCGGAGACGGAAAAACCAAAGGAAGAAGAAAAATCGGAGAAAAAGAATCCTGCCGGCATGATCGCTTTATCCCTTATTCTCATTCTTGGACTTACAGGCGGAGCCTTCTATTATTTTAAGTTCCTAAAACCGAAGCAGGATATAAAGGGAACGACCGACCTTGACGAGTTCGACTTTGAGGACTATGAGGACGATTTTATAGAGGATGATAACGAGGACGGCGAGGAAACTTTAGAAGAAGCAGAGCCGGATGAAACACTATGACATGGTTTACAGACAGTATCTATGAACGACTGATGACGGAAAAACCGAAATGCGGGCGGCAGGAAAAAGAGCCGCCCGTTTCCTTTTCCTCAAAATGTGAGGGCTGCCCTTACAGGGGAAAGTCCCCCTGCATCGGGTACTGTATCAGGAAAATAAAAGAAAAAGACCATTGCTTATAAAACAATAGTCTTGATTTCTAATATTCTTCTGGAATTGTTTTGTGGAAAGTTAAATCATATCTCAATGAAAGTGCATTGATGTTATCACGGAAAACTTTTCTAAATTTTTTCATTGATGAAGAAAAAGTAGCATTTTCCCAATCACCATTGTGGTTTTTGTAGATAATTCCTGTTTGATCCACTTTGCTTACATCATCTAAAAAGTCGTTACACGCAGTTATCATTGTGCGTAAAGAATTTTTTGTATCATCGGAAAACTGGTTCTTTGCAAGAATGAAAACAATTCTGTTTTTAATTTCAAGAGCAGACTGTTCACACCATGATTTAACTTCCATTTCAATGGGATTTACTAACAATCTTTTAGATTCAAGAAAGAAAAAGATTTCTTGAATACTATTTTTTTCTGCTTCGGTATATTCCCATGATATGCCACCTAAAGGTGTATCAATGCCAGTGATTCTAACTCCCATTTCATCACCACCTATTACAATATATTTTTTTCATTATACCACGAAGGAGGTATTTTATGCAGTTAATTATATGTGAAAAGCCGAGTGTCGGAATGACAATTTCTTCCGCACTTGGAATCGAAACGAAAAAAGACGGATATATGGAAAGCGAGGACTTTCTTGTGTCTTGGTGCATCGGACACCTTGCAGAGCTTTCCGAGCCGTCCTGTTACGGAAAGTGCTATAAAAAGTGGAACCTTGAAGCCTTACCCATCCTGCCTGAAACATGGCAGCTTACTATCTCAAAGGATAAGGAAAAGCAATTTTCTATTCTAAAGGCACTTCTTTTTAGAAAGGATGTTACCGAGGTTATAAACAGTTGCGATGCCGGACGCGAGGGAGAACTCATTTTCCGTTTTGTTATGGAAAAAACAGGCTGCAAGAAGCCTGTAAAAAGGCTGTGGATTTCCTCAATGGAAGAAAGCGCAATCCGAAAAGGCTTTGAAAACCTGAAAGACGGAGCGGACTATGACAGCCTTTATCAGTCCGCCCTGTGCAGAGCAAAAGCGGACTGGATTGTCGGAATCAATGCAACCCGCCTCTTTTCCCTTTTATATAACCATACCTTGAATGTAGGACGGGTGCAGAGCCCGACCTTAAAAATACTTGCGGATCGAAGCGATGCGATTACCAATTTCAAGAAAGAAAAGTATTACCATGTGCACCTTGTTTTAGACGGTGCGGAAGCAGTCAGCGAAAAGTTTTCAGAAAAGGACGAAGCGGAAAAGGTTGCAAAGACCTGCAAAGGAAAAACGGCAGTCTGCACTTCTCTTACCTCTGAAAAGAAAGAAGCGCTGCCGCCGAAGCTCTTTGACCTTACCGCACTTCAAAAGGAAGCGAACCGCATTTTCGGTTACACCGCAAAGCAGACCCTTGACCTTGCACAAAGCCTTTATGAAAAGAAGCTTCTAACCTATCCGAGAACGGACAGCAATTATCTGACAGACGATATGAAAGAGACGGCGGAGGCGGTTATCCGTACTCTTTTATCAAAGTTTTCCTTTATACAGGGCGTAAAACTTATTCCGGAAATTACAGGACTTCTTAACAGCAAGAAGGTGTTGGATCATCATGCCGTGATTCCTACAATGGAGCTTGGAAAAACGGAACTTTCCATGCTTCCTGAAAGTGAGCGAAACATTCTCTTTCTTGCAGGTGCAAGGCTTCTTATGGCTT
>NZ_ALNL01000031.1:0-22832 GCF_000293155.1 Mogibacterium sp. CM50
CGAAAATACCTGTAAAGACAGGCTATATCGGCATATAAGAACTTTTGAAAAGATAGTTAAAAATCATATTAGAGTTTAGTATAAAAATAAATCTATATCAATTATATTCCCCTACATCTTCTGCAACCAACGGCAGAGTTTTCTCGGCATGATTTATATATGAATAAACATTTCTATCTTCCTCAAAGTTATAATTATCAGCCCAAAGTTCGCACTGTGTCATAACAGTCTGAACGGCGTCATCCATTCCTTCAGGCGGATATTTATGTTTTTTCAAGAGTTTTTTGATCAGCATGCGCATTTTAGCTCTTGCTGACTCACGCTTCTGCCAATCAATCGACTTGTTCTTACGTAGAGTATCTGCTAATTCTTTTGTTATTGCAATCAGCTCTTCATTTTCATAAAAATCCTTGATTGCCTGTGGTTTTGTTAAGGCATCGTAGAAAGCAAGCTCATCAGCAGTTAATCCTAATTTTTCCCCCTCATGATGTGCTGCTGCAATCTGTTTTGCCAACTTTAACATTTCTTCTATAACTTCTTCATTGGTAAGCATACCGTTAAGATAAGCATTGAGCGAACGCTGCATAATCTCGCTGAACTTTTCAGATTTTACAATATTTGTTCTGCGATAAACAGAAACCTGTTCTGCAATCAATTTTTTCAATAGTTCAACTGCAAGATTCTTCTCTTTCATATTTGCAACTTCTTGAAGAAATTTGGGGTCAAACAAAGAAAACTCCTCTTTGATATCTGAGAACAAATTTGTTACCCCATCACTTTTAATACTCTGTTTCAAAAGTTCATTTATTCTTGCATTCATTTCCGGCAAGGAAATCTTTTTATCAACACCAGTATTAGTAAGTCTTAGAACAAGAACTCGAACAGCTTCAAAGAATGCTGCTTCAAATCTACTATCTTCATCAACTAAAGATGAACAAAGAGAAAGAGCCTGATGAAGCATAAGAGCTTCTTTTACGAAGGAATCCTTATCATCACCTTTTTCTCTGCCCATAATGAAGTTGACAGCACCGCTGATAGTCTTTGCTCTTTCAAGGTCTGTGCCGTTTTGGAACTTGGAATAATCATATCCGTGGAATTTGTCACGGCAAACAGACAGTTTTTCCAAGAACTTCGGATAAGCAACCTTAGCAACATCTGTATCGCCGTAGTTCTTCTTATCACGGGAGGTATAATCATTCATTGCCTGCTTTAAGGCGGTGGCAATACCTACATAGTCAACGACAAGTCCGCCTTCCTTATCTCTGAATACACGATTTACACGGGCGATTGCCTGCATAAGATTGTGTCCGGACATAGGCTTGTAAACATACATCGTGGCAAGAGACGGCACATCAAATCCGGTTAGCCACATATCAACAACAATCGCAATCTTCATAGGACTATCGTTATCTTTGAATTTCTTTGCAAGCTCATTCTTATGGTGTTTATTACCAATAACCTGTCTCCATTCTTCTGGATCATAGTTGCCGGAGGTCATAACAACACCTACTTTCTCAGTCCAATCCGGACGAAGTTCTAATATTCGCTTGTAAATCTTCATGGCAATAGGACGAGAATATGCAACAATCATCGCCTTACCTGTAAGCAAATTCTCTCTATTATTCTCATAGTGGTCAAGAATATCACAAACCAAAGAATTAATAGTGTTATCATTCCCAAGCACTGCTTCCATCTGACCAAGCTCTCTCTTGCTCTTTTCAATAACTTCCTCATCAGCATTAAGAGCCATCAAATCATATTCAGCATCAATTAATTTCAAGGTAGTTTCATCAAGATTGAGCTTAATTACACGGCTCTCATAATAAACCGGACGTGTTGCACCATCTTCAACCGCTTGCGTCATATCGTAGATGTCAATATAATCACCAAATACTTCACGAGTACTGCGATCTTTTGATGAAATAGGTGTTCCTGTAAATCCGATATATGTAGCGTTTGGAAGCGTATTACGAATAATTCTTGCTGTACCAATAACACGCTTTGCAACATCTTTCCCTTTTTCATTCTTTGTAATTTTAATTTTCTCGGCGAGTCCATATTGACCTCTATGTGCTTCATCAGCCATAACTATAATATTATGGCGTTCAGACAAAGGCTCGTTAGATTCCTCGAATTTCTGCATAGTAGTAAATATTATGCCATTTGCCTGTCTGCCGGCCAGCAAAGTTTTTAGATTTTCTCTACTTTCTGCTTGTAATGGTTCTTGTCTTAAAAAATCCTTACACTTTGCAAACTGACTATAAAGCTGATCATCAAGATCATTTCTGTCGGTGAGAACAACAATGGTTGGACTATCTAATGCTTCCTGCAATAAATGAGCATAGAACACCATCGAAAGCGATTTACCACTTCCTTGTGTATGCCAAAAAACACCGCCTTTACCGTCGGTAATAGTAGCGTGCTTTGTAGATTCAATCGCTTTTCTTACCGCAAAATATTGGTGGTATCCGGTAAGAATTTTAAATGTGTTAATCCCCTCATTAGAAAAGCAAATAAAGTTCTTGATAATATCAAGTAGTCTTCCTTTTTGAAACATTCCCTCAAAGAAAGTGTCAAACTGAGCATACTGTGTATTTTCGTAATTCCCATCCTTTGTTTTCCACTCCATAAAGCGGTCTTCTCCGGAAGTGATCGTCCCAGCTTTGGATATCAGCTGATCGCTCATGGCGCAGATAGCATTATATACGAACATAGACGGAATTTCCTGCATATAATTACGGAGCTGTCTATACGCTTCTGATGTATCCGTCTCTTCACGAGAAGGAGACTTCAGCTCAATCAATACAACAGGCAATCCGTTCAAAAAGAGAACTACATCCGGACGTTTGTTGCTGTTCTCAATGAAAGTCCATTGATTAGCAACGATAAAGGAGTTGTTGTCGGGATTTTTGTAGTCAACAAGATAGACGATAGAGGAACGCTCCTCACCGTTAACCAAATATCTTATAGGAATACCGTTTTGCAGATAGTCCATAAAGACTGTGTTTTTCTGCACAAGCTCTCCGTTTTCAAAGTTTTTGAGTTTATATAGTGCTTCCTGAATTGCATCATCCGATACTCCTCTATTCAAATGATATAGAGATTCAACCAAAACATCTTCATATAATGGACTGTAGAAATCCCTTTCTATATCGGGACCGTATGCGTACTCGTATCCTAAATCGTTCTGAAATAATTCAATTATTGAGTTTTCATAATCTGCTTCTATGAAAAAATTCGCCACTATTTTTCACTCCTCTCCGATACTTCACTTGCTATCTTTATAATTTTATCACTGATGTACTCAGATTCATTCTTTGCATGTTCTTTATCGAATCCATTTTCCAGTAAGACTCTTTGAATCTCCACTTTAAATCTACTTATTACAGACTCTTTTCTATTCCAATCAATTATTGAAACCCATTCTTCCACAAATCCCCATATTTTTTGTATATCGAAATGATATTTTTCACTTAAATCTATAATGACAGCACCTTTGAAACTCTCATCTTTTATTATATTATCACTTATTTCAATATCTGTTTTTATTATTTTTTGCTTTATATCATTAAAGTCAAATTTTATAAATTCTGATGAAGCCTTTGATTTAGCATTCTTTTTCTTTTTTATATAACTCAATTGATGCTCCAATTCAGGAAATAAAGTTGCCTCATTTATATTATAAGTATCTAATTCCTCTAATATTGTCTTCTTTTTCTCCCCAGGAATATAGAAAAACTTTCTATCAAATTCCTCTCGCAAATCTTTATATCCCTTTTCTATACTGGACTCACTGATGGACTCGGTATAAACAAAATTAAAGCATCCTGCCAATAAAAACATTCCGCATTGCCTTGATAATCTTTCATTGTTGTATGGCGGGATAACAATATAATTATTCTGAATAATGTTTATAAATTCTTCAAACTGTTCTTTTGATTTCCATCTTTCTTCTAACTCTTTTGAAATAGCTTGCCGTTCTGTAAGTTTTCTCAAGATAGATTCAAGAGTATTATCATTTGATAAATCTATCTGAGATAAAGAGGATATAATTTTTATATTTATTTCATTTGTAGATACAGAGTATTTTCTATTAAAAAATATTACACCGTTCGCTTCTTGTATTTTAACGTCTTCTTCATCTTCAATTCCCTTATAATAGACATCACCATATTCTTCACAAGCAAAGTATAGAGCCACTAACGGATTCGTAGTTAAACCTAACAATCTTGTGCACATTCCATAATGTTGGTATTTTGTCATAATTTCAAAATCATTATTTATAGAAATAAATTCATAAGGGCTTTTAATAGAGGAACTTGCATTAATGTATGTTCTACACTTAAAAAATCACCTCTAAAAATGCTTGGAATAACATCCCAGAAATCAGTTTTTTGCCCTCTGAAAAATACTTCCTCATTGCTCCCATACAAATCATCTTTTATCTTATTTACTTCATCAATAAAAGAACTTACAGAAGTTATCTCTATCCCATAATTTTCCATTTCATCTTTATTAAATATTATTTCTTTCATATTTACGACTCCTTCTGTAATATAAACAATAATTTAGCGTCTTAAAGGTCGATGTCGGAGACATCAAGCTCGCCAGACATGAGTTTTGGTAAAAGGGTTTCTCTTAATGAGGCAAGTTTCTTATTTTCTATTCGATTTGAGATAATCAAGTCATAAATTGGCTGAAGTAAGGCTCCGATTCGGCTATAGTCTGATTCGTTAGGTATGAAAACCTCTGCTTTTCCAAGTTCATCACGTTTGATGTGTCCCATTGTTGTTGCTTTGTCAGCAGCAAAAGATATAAAGCGGTCAAGATAGTGTTTTGTCCACGCATAATAAAACCACTTGTCATACTTGCTTGATGTTACCTTGAACAAATGTTGGTTCAAACCACAAATACCGCCACACCAAAAATCGACTAACAGACTACCTGACCAAGAAAAAATAACATCGCCATCATGAATGATGTATTCACTTTTGATGTTCGGAGAACACAATTCACTGTTATTATCACAAAAGCCTTGACGAAGTTCCCTGATTTTAAGAACCGAAATTCCGATTTCGTCACCTGTTGGGCGATATTTTTGCATAGCAAGACCGTTTAGATAGTCTGCAATATCTATCAAATTGGCTTGCTTCCAATTATCAGGTAGCGTTTTAAGAGATAGAAACTCATTTATAAATATTGCCTGAGCTTGCTGCTCTAAATTATTGTTTATCGCATTATTTTTATCAATTTTTTTATCAATACTTGATAAAATGTCCGCTATTTTAATTTGCTCATCAAGTTCGGGCAAAATGATTGGAAGTTTCCTTTGAGCAGTAATACCTAAATAAGCACGTGTACTCCCTGACCCCGCCCAAGTATTAAAGAGAATTTGAAAATTTGGTGAATCAAAATAATACTTTAAAAATCTATTATCTATCCCTTTCTTAACTCTATAATAAGTTATTTGTGGAGTTAATATAATTGTATCAAAATCATTCGGTACAATCGCAGTTCTACCTATAGTTGCTTTATGTGATAAAAGAACATCGCCTGGTTTTGCAAATCCTTTTCTTAATGTTCCAGCTTGCTTTTCTGAAATGAAAACGCAATTTTTCAAGTCCACATGACCATTTGACATATCATTAACCATAATAAATGGGACTCCCGTTAGAACATAATCAGAAGCTTTGGGATGAATGCTGCCATGATTTCCATCCATAGGTGCTTCTAACATATCCAAATCAATAAGTTGTTCAACAGTATATTTCTTCCACGCCGTCATAATTTTCCTCTCTATCCAATATATTTTCGATGAGCAATCTTAACATTGCTCTGCTTGACCATTGCGTACTGCAAGGTCGTATCTATTTTCCTATGCCCTAAGAGCTGTTGTAGTTGCTCAATAGGCATTCCTTTATCTATTGCCATAGTTGCAAGGGTACGCCTGAATTTATGCGGGTGTACCTTGTGCAGTCCTAATTGTTTTCCAAATTCTCTAAGTCTTGTTTCTATACCGCCGATTTTCAATCTTTCATGCGGCGCTTTCAGCGATACAAATAGTGCTGGGTTATCGTCGGCTCTGCGGTTTAAGTAGTTTTGCAAATGTATCTTAGTCCTTGCGTCAAAATATACCACTCGTTCCTTATTTCCTTTACCGAACACGATACATTCTCGCTCGTTAAAGTCAATATCAGTTCTGTTGAGCAACACCATTTCGCCGACACGCATACCCGTTGAAGCCAGCATATCAATCATTGCCAAATCTCTCGGTTCGGTACAGTTATCTCTCATAAGCTCCAACGCTTCATCGGAATAAGTTTCTTTAATGTTAGTGCCGGTTTTGACCTTGTGTATTCGCCTGACAGGGCTTTTTAGTATATAGTCCTCGTCCTCAAGCCACGAAAAGAAGCTTGAAAGAATACGGCGAATATTGTCAATCGTAACCTTGCTTGATTTTTTCTTTTCCTGATACTCGGTCATGTATCGCCTTATGTCGTCGGTTTCAATATGCTTTACGCTTTTGCTGACAGTCGCGATCACCATTTCTATAGTTGCCTTGTAGTATTTAAGAGATTTCTCTGAACAGCCCTCAATTCGCTTTGCCGATAGGAACAGCTCTACATAGTTCTGTTCCGAGTTATTCTCTTGTTTCTTGTTTTCTGTTACATCATAATTTGCAAATGTATATTGCAAAACTTCTTGTAACTTCTCATTTTGTGCGTTGTTCAAGTATGGTAGCATTCCTCGAACAACATCTTTGATTAAATTTTGTTTCACAGTCAATTCTCCTTTTTATTCTTAGAGAACGACTATGGGGCGGAAGTTCCCCGATATTAACTTCCGCCACCCACGGAAGTTATGGGTATATTATATGCTAAACAATAATTTAGAGCAGCAAGCTCAGGCAATTTATCAGCAAATGTTCATTGATAATGCAAGCTCAGATTGGACAGAAGGTACATTGAGCGATATAGCCGATATTACAATGGGACAGTCCCCAAGTGGAAGCAGCTATAACGAAGACAGTAATGGTACAATTTTCTTCCAAGGTCGAGCTGAATTTGGGTTCAGATTTCAAACTGTTCGCCTTTATACAAGTGAGCCGAAGCGAATGGCTTGTGCTAATGACACTTTAATGAGCGTTCGAGCGCCTGTCGGCGACCTAAATGTGGCTCATACCGATTGTTGTATCGGTCGAGGACTTGCCGCTATTCATTCAAAGAATAATCATCAATCTTTCGTGCTATACACAATGTTTTCTCTCAAAAAGCAGTTGGATGTTTTTAATGGAGAGGGTACTGTGTTTGGCTCAATTAACAGAAATTCGCTGAACGAAATACCTCTCCTTATACCATCAAGTGAAAAGCTTGATGAATTTGAGGAATTAGTTGCTCCAATGGATGCCGCTATTCGCAATAATTACGATGAAATCTGTCGCTTAGAGCAACTTCGTGATTCGTTATTGCCGAAGCTTATGTCCGGTGAACTTGATGTCTCTGACATCGACCTTTAAGCCGCTAAATTATTGTTTATCGCATTATTTAACGCTATTTTGTCATCAAGAGTTCTTAGTATACTTCCAATTTTCCTTTGCTCTTCGATATGAGGCAACTCTATATCCAAATCAGCAACTACATCAGTTTGTACTCTTTGACGACCCGATGACCCCACCATAGATTTAATTGCTGGATTACGAACCAATGGGCTACAAATCAAATAATACAGAAAATCAGCATCACTAACACCTTCAATAGCACGAAAAACAATATATTCAGTTGAGCCAAAACCAACTTCGTCATCATCCAAAACAGAAACCTTTGAAATTTTCCCATTCTCCAAACAAGGTGTTATTCTTGCCATTATCGTGTCATCATTTCTAAATTTGGCTCCACCTTTATACTCTTCCAAAATGAATTCCGGAATATCCCTATAAAATGGTTGCAATTTATCCATTGGTACTTTTTTGGCCATGATACCTTTACCAATACTTTCTTTAGGATTGATATGAGCAATTTCGGATAGCTTTTTTATACACCAATTACACTTCATACCCAATCGCCCCCAGTTTCTTTCTAATTTCCTCTTCCAGTTCATGAGATTTCTCAAACATACCCGAAAGCTCTGAGGTCAGTCTTGTCATCTTTTCCTCAAAAGGCTCGCCGTCATCTTCTTGCTCTTCGATACCTACATATCGACCGGGAGTTAAGATATAGTCCTGTTTTGCTATATCTTCTATTGACGCTATGGCAGAAAATCCTTTTTTCTCTTTCAATTTTCCATTTTGAAAATCTTCAAAGGTTTTCGCTAATAAGTCAATATCTCCAAGGCTTCCGTCTTGTTGTATACCTTCCGTAAAATCTCTATGCTTTCTATCAACCATATATCCCATTTTTCTGGCATCAATAAATAAAGTCTTTCCTTTCTGTTTTTTATTTTTTGTAATGAACCACAAAGTCACTGGAATAGTAACGCTATAAAACAGCTGTGTCGGTAAAGCTACAATACCTTCAACGAGATCATCTTCTATAATCTTTTTCCTTATTTCTCCTTCTCCGGAAGATTGGGATGATAACGCTCCATTAGCAAGTACTAAGCCTATTTTTCCATTAGGTGCTAAGTGATGAATCATATGTTGTATCCACGCATAGTTTGCATTTCCCGATGGTGGAGTTCCATATTTCCATCTAACATCATCTTTTAATTTATCTGCACCCCAATTAGAAAGATTAAACGGTGGATTTGCCATAATGAAATCCGATTTTAATGTTTTATGGATGTCATTAAAAAATATATCTGCGTGATAAGAACCGAAATTGGCATCAATTCCTCTTATTGCCATATTCATTTTCGCCATCTTCCATGTATCTGCATTAGATTCCTGTCCATAAACAGAAATATTCCCTCGATTATCGCTATGAGCCTGTACAAACTTTTCACTCTGTACGAACATGCCACCACTGCCGCAACAAGGATCATACACTCGGCAATTATTGAACGGTTTCAATATGGCAACAATTGTTTTTACAATACTTGAAGGCGTGTAGAATTCTCCCCCCTTTGTACCTTCATAGGCAGCAAACTGAGCAATACAGTATTCATATGTCCTCCCCAACAAATCTTTGCTTGCCTCTGTTCCATCCATTTTTACTTCGTTAGTAAATAGGTCAACGACTTCCCCTAAAACTCTTTTATCCAAATCAGGGCTTGCATAGTTCTTAGGCAAAACATTCTTTAAGCTCGTATTTTTTTTTTCAATTGCTCTCATGGCGTCATCAATTACTGTGCCAATTTCAGGTGTGTGTGCAGCGGAAGAAATCTTGCTCCAACGAGCTTCTTCCGGTACAAAGAAAATGTTTTCTTCTGCATATGCATCCCTATCGTTTTCAAAACCATCGCCTTCTTTTAAAAGTTCCTCATAGCGTTTTTCAAAGGCACTGGATATATAGCGAAGAAAAATAAGTCCAACAATTACTTTTCTATATTCAGCAGCAGGAATATGTCCCCAAAGAACACAAGCTGCATCCCAAATTTGTTTTTCAAAACCTATATTTGCATTGTTTTTTTCAGCCATTATTTATTCACCATCCTCTTCAAATTCCATAATATCATCTAATGTACAATCCAAAGCCTTGCAAATCTTCCCCAAAACTTCAACCGTTACATTATCGTTCTTATTAAGTTTGTTGATAGTATATGTACTAACTCCAGCTATGTGAGCTAACTCTTTCTTTTTCATGTCCCTATCCAATAAAATATGCCATAGCTTTTTATAATTAGCTTTCATTAAATTTCCTCACTTTCTATGAGTCCCCAAATCTAATTAGAGACATTGTACCATATTTACACATTTAATTATAGCGTTCTCTCTATTTTAATTTTATATTCTCCCATTTTTTATATTTTAGCAACACAAAAGCATAAGAAGTCGATGCAGGCCTAAGACCACACCGACCACAAAATTATCTTTCAGCTTCTTCCAATATTTTTTTCTTTTCCTTAGAAAATTCTCTTTCTTCACTCCGATGTTTCCTAATTGCACCAATAACCGATTCCTTTTTCTCCTCTGTTTTATCTCTGCCAAGATAGTCATTCATATTAACTTTAAGATGTTCCAATTCTTCATACTGTACTTGTATGATTAATTCGAAGCTAAATCATACTCTCCTTTCCAATTTTACTGTTTGTGTCATAATACATTCAGATACTGTGGACTTTTTATTTTTGTCCTGTAGCCTTGACTACTTTTTAGGAGTGTATTGCCATCTCATTATCTGAATTGTTTATTAGCTGGATGTCGCCGGAGCTTTGCTCCCGAGTACTTATCTCAATCAAGTTTACGAGGATAATCGTAAGGTGGACCTGACAGTATCAAATCTCTACGAAAGGAGGCGCTTTCAATGATCTATTTTGGCATTGATATCGCCAAACTCAATCACTTTGCCTCTGCCATCGATTCAGATGGCGTGGTACTCATCGAGCCGTTTGAATTCTTGAATGACAATGATGGCTTCTACATGCTGCTTTCAAAACTCAATTCTTTTGATAAAGACAGCATCATCATCGGTCTTGAATCGACTGCTCATTATGGCAACAACCTGGTTTCTTTCCTTGTCTCCAAGGATTTCAATGTCTGCGTGCTTAACCCCATACAGACATCCTCTCTGCGTAAAAACAGAATCCGTAAAACCAAGACTGACAAGGTTGATACTCTGGTAATTGCTAAAGCCATTGCTTTGATGGAAAACCCTCGGTTTGTTACGCTATACGATATTGCTCTCATGCAGCTTAAGAACCTTGGCAGATTTCGCCTTGAGTTAGTTAAGCAACGCGCACGCACCAAAATTCAGCTTACATCCTATATGGATCAGACGTTTCCTGAGCTACAGTATTTCTTCAAGTCCGGGCTCCATCAAAAGGCTGTATACGCTATCCTAAAAGAGGCACCTTCTGCTTCTCAGATTGCTTCCATGCATCTGACTCATCTCAAGAACCTTCTTGTGTCTAATTCCCATGGACATTTCAAGAAGGAAGTGGCCTTAGAATTAAGAGTTCTCGCACAGAAGTCTGTCGGACATTCCGACAAATCCCTATCCATTCAGATTACTCAATCTATCGCTCAAATTGAGCTTCTGGATAGCCAAATCAATACGGTTGACGATGAAATTAAAGACATCGTTGAGTCAATAGACTCAGTCATCTTGACTATACCCGGCATCGGTCCAATCAATGGCGGAATGATACTGGGTGAAATCGGTGACATCAACCGTTTTTCAAAGCCTCGCAAACTGCTTGCATTTGCAGGTTTGGACCCATCCGTTTACCAGTCCGGAAACTTTTCTGCTTCGAAAACCCGGATGTCAAAACGTGGTTCCGGTGCGCTCAGATATGCGCTCATAAATGCTGCCCACAACCTTGTAAAGAACAACGCAACTTTTAAGGAGTATTATGATTCGAAAAGAGCTGAGGGGCGCGGTCATTACAATGCCCTTGGGCATTGTGCAGGCAAGCTTGTTCGTGTCATATACAAGATGCTCACGGACCATGTGGAATTTAATTTAGATTAGATTCCACTCCCATATTTTTTCGAGGCTTCTATGCGGAGGTCTTTTTAGGTTGCGCTTTTTACCTGAATAAATTATTCTAATTTCCTCTGAAATTTACCTTGACTTTTCATAGCTGGTCTGCTAATGAATTGTGTTTCTTGATTATCTCCTCTTGTTTAGCTTGTAATTCTTTAGAATGCTCGTTTAATTTCTTGAAAAGATTTTTAGTTGATTTTGTCTTTAACTCTCCTGCTACAATATGTATATAACATCTATGCCCTTCATTCAATTTACTCCTAAAAATTCAAATTTATTGTTCAATTTCCACAAACTTCAAAATTTCTTATTAGATAGTAAGTATCCTTGAATCTAAGGCTCCAAGTTTTTTTATTTCTTGTGATTTCATTATAAATATCTTCCAGTGTAGAAGCCGGTGATAGTGTTCCTAAAATATAATCTTCCAATTCAACTTGCCCTATTTTTTCTATTTTATCTAATAGAACTCCCAAATCTTTATGATTGAACCAACAATCTGTACTAAGGCAGTATGATGTGTTCTGTTTAGTACACGCAATTTGACTGTTTAGGAAATCATCAATATTGGGTTTCTCTTTTTGTAATAAACGAGTGCAAGCTAAATTGTATTCTAACTTTCTCGGTCTTTCATCTACTGATGAAACGAAACAAACTCCATATTCATTATCAAACTTTATTACAAGAATATCTCCCTTATTAAAATACGGCACTCGTTTTAACTTTCCTTTTGGAACTTTAACAGGTTTGAGATTTTTGCTCTGTAATTGTACAGCTAATTTATCTAGAACCTTTTGTCTTTGTTTCAATGCTTTACTGTCGATTTCAAGCCAAAATTCGTTAGCTCCTTTTGCAATTATTTCTAAGGCTTTGTCTTTTATCTCATCAGGTAAATGTCCTATTTCCCATAAAGAATAGGCAAAAGAAGTCCAATAAATCTCTGCATAAAAATCATCGGTACAATAATTTTTTTCATCTGCCAACATATCCGCTATAATTTTGTCGACACTTACTCCGTCTTTATAGTTTTCTACAACACAGTTGTAAATATCATATCCATCATCACTATCTATAATTTTTACACCGTCTATCGCCATGAGAAACCTCCTATCCGTTCATCTCGTCATACTCCATTTCGTTGGTTTCCAAGCTAACCACTATTGCTAATAAATGCCCCCAAATAATCTGGTGAGGTAGTCAAATCAATACAAAAATCATTTTCGGAAAATATACGGAATTCACAAAATGCTTTTTATTAAGGTTCCCTCTGCAATGATATTTTGTAAGATTGTTCAATCAGGTAATTCATATCTTCCTTTTTTAGCAATCATCTTTTAGTATCAAAACAGTATCATTTAGAGAATTTTACTGCTGCAAAATCGCTGAATCCCTGTATTCCCAAGCATTTTATGACAGTAATATATTTGCTTCTGTCATTCCCACTCAATAAAAAGAAGCGGCACGATGTAGCACGATGTAGCGCCTTCTCGTTTTTCATTCTGACTTTTGCTCTCTTGCGTACTTTTCTACCAATGTATCCAGATTCAGTTTGTAGAACTTGTTCCTATCCTCGATTTCTGTAACCAGCAGATTGTTCTCATCAATCTCGTGTAATCGCTTCTGCAATGTCGGTCTTGACACATTTAGGTTTTCTATCAATGACTTTGTCGAAATCCCTATTTCAGAAAATAATGATGCTTGCAGCAGAAAGTAATATAAATCCGTATATTTACCTTCTTGACCATTTGGCAAGTTACCGAGAAATCCCTTCTTAAGGACATTCAATCTTTCGCTCTTTTCAGTTAACCCTGCCTTGAGGTTTATAGCCGACTCTTTTATAAAATCGAGGTACGTAAAGATAAACGGAGTGATATCTCCTCTATTGATCTCATCATTTACAATCTTAAAGCTCTTGTAATACTTGTTTATATTTTCCTTAATTGTATATGACAAGCGGTAACCCATAATTGGTTCAAGTGCATTTGCGAGATAATAACTACTTATATACCTATTCAGTAGACCATTGCCAGCATAAAACGGGTGAATGTATCCAAATAAATAGTGAAATATCGCTATCCTGAATAGCGGCTCAATTTGCGCATCATTCAATATGTCGGTTGCTACATCCATGATGCTTACTATCTTACTTTCGGGATATAATCCACGATGAATAACCTTCTTCGTCGGATCAACTACTTCCACACGTCCTTTTCTGAATATCTCGCCATCAGGTGCATTATCCGAGTCCTCTTCGACAACCTCAGAGAGGAACATGTCGTCATATAGCGCCCGGATATCGCGGCTATTCTCTACAGATAGATCCCTTGAAGTCAATGTGGTATATTTTTTAACCAGTCCATAGAATCGCCTACCACCCTTTCCTTTCAGGTCATTGAGGATTTCACCAATTTCCTTTCTTGTGCTATGAATCCCCTCTATGTCATTTGTAATAACGATTTCATCAATCAGGCACTTCTTTATGTACTGCTCCAGCGCAATTCCCGGCAGTGTATTCACAAGCTCTGAAATCTCTTTGTCGAGTCTTGTTATGTCTACGACCCTTTTAAAAAGTTCGGGTGTTTCCATAAAAAACGCAGGATTATTCTCAATTTTAAAGTTTAGATGAACACATTCGTTTGACTGGAACCTTTCCCTATAGAATTCTTCGTATTTTTCATACCGGTCATAATACAGACTCTTGAGCAATACATATTCCTTGCTTTTCAAAAAACCCCCTCCTTTTTTCCTATTAATATCAATATTAGACCATATTGTTAAAAAAACAAGCATTATTTTAAATATTATCTGTATTTTTGCATTGTATTTAAAAAATCAAGCAAGTTTTTAATATCATCACATTTTCCGCAGCACATTTAAAAAACTATACAGTTTTTTAAATATAGATCGGCTTTTCCATCTCACATTTAAAAACACACAAGTTTTTAAATTTCTCCCGCAGACCCTGCGGCACATCAAAAATTCGCTATTTTAAATCCCGCGAAGACCCTCTCACTACAAAAGCCTTGCCCAATTTCCAATTGAACAAGGCTTCCCCTTCACATTTTTGTTGATATTCGGCATTAACCGAGTCATGTGACAGCTATACGGTGGCTCACCGCACAGCCTGATATTGCTATTCGGCAAGCATCCTACTCGCGTATCATCACCGTGCGATAATCCGGATCCATATACTCGTACCCGAAAGTTCTAAATATGTGCTCGTACTTCTTGTGAGTCATAGCGAGTACACGGCTATCATTTGGAGCTACCGTCAGCAGATAGTCGTCAATTTCCTTATATAGCTGCATATCTATTCCGCTGTCCTCGAACTCGGGTGCAATCATCACATCCGTAATCAAGAAATACATAGCACCGTCACCCGAGACTCTGCCGAACGCTGTAAGCTCGCCATCAATATAGAGCCCGACCATAAACAGGCCATCCCTGAGCGCCTTGATAATCGTCTTGGGATTGCGCTTTCGTGCTCCACATCTATTCATGAGCTTGATGAGCTCTGTCGGGAGCGTCCTGTTGATGCGAACTTCGGATTTGATCATAATATCTATTTCTCAGTTGCTCCTTTAGCAGCCGCTCTAACCTCAGCTGCCTTCTTAGCGATTGCTTCTCTTGCTTCTTCAATCTCAGGCGAAAGCTCTCCGTCTTCCTCATCAGCTTCCTGAGCTTCTTCGTGCACCTCAGCTGATTCGACAGCTTCAGCTTCTGCTTCTTCCGCTTCGGATTCTACAGAATCAGACGAAGCCTCAGTCTCCTCGGCTGTCTCATCACTGTCCATGGCATCAGATGAATCCTCTTCAACCTGAGCTCCCGCTGTCTTAATTCCTTTCTCTGCCTTAGCTGCTTCGATTAGCGCCAGCTCCTCCGCACTCATGTAATTATCGGGATTGAGCTTTCTCACCTCAGTCAGAACTACCGATACCGTAAACAGCAGAACTGCGAACACGATATAAGACAAGCTCTGGTTCAGAATGTAGGAAAGCGCATCTCCGAAATGCTGACCTATTGTCGATCCGTAAGTTTTAAAATAGTTTCTCAAATATGAAATCGAATTGAAAATAGCGTAGAGCGCATATACTGACACAATTCCGGTGCACACATACAATCCAATAGTAACCTTCGATCTCTTAAGCTTCTTGTTGTTCATAACGTAAACCTTTCCTTAATCTAATTAATATCGTTCTCAATAGTGCAATTGAAATATTAGCATATTCGTCCATGTATGCAAATGAAATCCACGTGGTTGTTATGTGAACGCAGCCACGCATTTTAGCCTAACAAATGCCCCAATCCACAGGGTCAATCCCCTGGCGCACGAGAAATTCATTTGCACGAGAGAAGTATTTCCCTCCAAAAAAACCTCTGTATGCTGAGAGAGGACTCGGATGCATGCCGGCTATCACGAGATGCTGTTTGTTCGTTATCAGCGGCAGCTTAGACTTGGCGTTGGACCCCCAGAGAATAAAGACAAGAGGCATCTTGCGCTCGTTGAGCTTCTCTATCACCGCATCTGTCAGCTGCTCCCAGCCTCTGCCGCGGTGCGAATTCGCCTCATGCTCCCTGACGGTCAGCGCTGTATTGAGCAGCAACACGCCCGACTTTGCCCAGGGAATCAGACAGCCGTTGTCATATGGTGGCGGTTCAATGCCGAGATCCGACCGGATCTCCTTAAAAATATTTACCAGCGAAGGCGGCTGCTTGATACCCTTTTGAACCGAAAAGGCCATACCATGCGCCTGTCCCGCCTCGTGGTATGGATCCTGCCCGAGCAGCAGAACCTTAACATCATCATATGGAGTGTATTTAAAAGCCGTAAAAATCTCATCCCTGGGAGGAAACACTGTGCACGAAGCATATTCCGCATCGAGGAACTGCTCGAGCTCCTTATAATACGGTTTTTCCATCTCACGTGCCAGCACCTGATCCCAGTCATTACCAATTATCATATCCGAACCTCATAATCAACCTTTTCCGACAAAATTCTTCCCATTGCATTTCGCAAGTCACATTGTTAATTATCATTCATTATTCATCGGACTCGCCAACACCATTATGCCAAATCCGTTATAGAGCTTAGACTTGCCTCCAAATTGCAAAATCACATCAAGTCATTATATAGCATGAAGTGCATAGATTCGTTTATTTATTTCTTTCTTGCATGCTTAGCCGGGTGCAGCCTCTCCTGCCCGGCATCATATATCCTGTACACCAGGTATGCCATGAGTGATCCGATGACAGCTCCACACAGCACATCACTTGGATAGTGCACTCCTACGTACAGCCGAGACAACACCATCAGAACGGCGAGCAAAAGAGCGGGGATGCCGTATTTCTTAGGGAAATACAGGTAAATGCTCATCGCTACTGCGAACGAGCTCGCGGAATGCCCTGACGGGAACGATGCATCATCCTGTTTCTCTATCAGAAGACGCACCTTGTCGAAGGTCTCATACGGTCTCGTTCTGTCAACCAGATTCTTGATCAAAAGGTTGTTGAGCAGATATGTGAGACCCAGCGCCACCAGCGCTAGCAATCCGTATTTCCTGGTTTTCTTAAACAGCATCAGTATCAACGCGATAACAATCCACATCGCGCCGGTGTTGCCCATGTGGGTAAATACTCTGACTACCGGCGTCAGAGCGTCATGGATCACAAGGTGCTGGAACTTGATCAGCAGTGATCCGTCGATATTTTGAATAGCTTCAAGCATATATCCCCCCTGTGCCGCTATACGAGGTCATACGAGCCCTTATCTCTGTCTATATAAATCTTGTGCAGTCTCATGCCGAAATCGCACAGTATCTCATAATTAATCGTGCCGATCTTATCAGCCAGCTCCTCTGCAGGAATCTCGTCATCGCCCGAGCGTCCCATGATTACCACCTCATCTCCGGCCCTAACCTCCGGCACATCGGTAACATCTATCATACACTGATCCATGCAAATACTTCCCACGACCGGCACACGATGTCCGTTCACCAGCACTTCCGCCTTCCCTGTGAGTGTTCTGGCATAGCCGTCTGCATATCCAATTGAAATGGTAGCAATCTTGCTCTCACGCTCTGTGATAAACCTGCGCCCATAGCTTATTGCCGTGCCGGCCGGAACAGTCTTAAGGTGAACGATATAGGCTTTTACAGACATTACGGGCTCTAGATCGAGTCTGGACTTATCTACCTCATCGGACGGATAGCACCCGTACATGATGATCCCCGGTCTTACCGCATCGAAATGGGTCCTCGGATAGTCCATGATGGCCGCGCTGTTAGCGATACTCAACATAGGAAGACTGATGCCGCAGCCCGCAAGCTCCTCGTAGAAATCGTTGAACAACGACAGCTGCTTGTCGGTATATGAAGAATCGGCTTCATCGGATGTTGAGAAATGCGATATCATACCGATGATACGGATACCGTCGAGCTCATCCATCTCCTCTATTTCAGTCTTTGCAAGCTCCTTTTCAAACGGTGTTTCTATCCTGTAGCCGATGCGCCCCATACCTGAATCTATAGCTACCAGGCAGTCGATAACGTCATTTGTCTCTCCGGCGATATTGGCTATCGCCCCGGCTCTCTCCAACCCTCCAACCACTATGGTCAGCCTTTGTTCGATTACAATATCCACGCACTCCTGTGGTACAAAGCCGAGGATAATAATAGTCTCGTTAAATCCGGCCTCGCGTAGAGTCAGGGCTTCTTCGACTGTAGCAACCGCAAAGCGCGATACCCCATTTGAACGGAGAACCTTGGCACAGCGAACGCTGCCGTGTCCGTAGGCATCAGCCTTGACTATTCCGATGATTTCAGCGCTTCCTATAGCCTCTTTGATTGCCTTGATGTTGTGATCGAGCGCCGAAAGGTCTATCTCCACCCACGTCTGGCGCATTGATTCCTTATACATGCGATACCTCTTCAATTACGGAATTCCTGACAGCAGCTCTGTCAGGAATTGTTACCTATCTGCAGGTTATTTAACTTTTAAAAATCCGCTTTGCAAATCGTCTGCAAAGTTTAATTCGATTTATTATGATTGTCTCCGGCAGCTAGCGGATGATTAGCTCATCGCGGGCCGGGCCGTTTGATACCATCGATACGTGAACATCTATTTCCTGTTCAATTCTCTCGATGTACGCCTTGCATTCAGACGGAAGTTCATCGTAGCTTTTGATGCCTCTGATATCTGTCTTCCATCCCGGAAGCGTCTCATATACCGGTTTGGCCTTCTCGAGCAGCGGTGTGTTAGGGAAATCCTTAATCACCTTGCCGTCAATCTCGTATCCAACGCATATCTTGAGCTCGTCCAGATATCCAAGCACGTCAACTACTGTAACTGCAACCTCTGTAGCCCCCTGCATCATGCAGCCGTATCTGGTCGCAACAGCATCGAACCAGCCGACTCTACGAGGTCTGCCGGTCGTTACGCCGAATTCGCCACCGTCGCCGCCGCGTTTACGCAGCTCGTCAGCCTCGTCCCCGAATAGTTCGCTGACAAACGCGCCTGCACCTACTGCCGAAGAATATGCCTTTACAACCGTAATGATTCGCTCAATAGCATAAGGTGGGAGTCCGGCACCGGTAGCGCCAAAGCCTGCGAGCGTAGAAGACGATGTGACCATAGGATAGATACCGTGGTCTGTGTCCTTAAGTGCTCCGAGCTGTCCCTCCAGCAGGATATGCTTGCCGGCGCGGAGGGCGTCGTTTAACACCTGCGAAGTGTGCGCAACGTATGGCTTTAGCAGCTCCGCATATTCCAGCAGCTCTGCGTAAATATCTTCTGCCTTGATCTGCGGCTTGTGATACAGGTTCTCGAGCAGCACATTTTTGATACTGCAGACATTCCTGATTCTCTCCATCAAGAGGTCCTTATCCGAATAGAGATCTGCAACCTGAAAACCAATCTTCGCATACTTATCCGAAAAGCAAGGCGCTATGCCCGCCTTGGTCGAACCGAAGGAATGGCCGGCGAGCCTCTCCTCTTCGTAAGCGTCCAGCGCCATGTGATATGACATAACCAGCTGAGCTCTGTCCGAAATGATAATCTTGCCATGCGGAACACCTGCATCTTCAATGGATCCGAGCTCCTCAATGAATTTCCTGACGTTTACTGCCACTCCGTTGCCCAGAACACTGACAGCGTCCTTGTTAAAAATGCCGGATGGCATGAGGTGGAGTCCGAACTTTCCAAACTCGTTCTTGATGGTGTGTCCGGCGTTGCTGCCGCCCTGAAACCTAACGATATAATCGGATTCCTGTGCGAGTACGTCTGTGATTTTACCCTTGCCTTCATCACCCCAATTGGCACCTACAACTGCTGTGATCATAAAAACCTCCTTACGCATTGCGCCTTAGCGCCTCTGCCTTGACTTTATGACCCCGTCAAGCCCCGCGCAGGACCGACCTTCTGTAAAGCCAGCTAATAAAACTCTACCCTATTGATACAAAATGTTTATTAAATATAGATTAAAAATCCTTTAAACATATTCAATCTTACTTGTGTTGCGCCAGATGCCCATCTTTTCAGCTTCCCGGATCAGCGCTTCTCTAAAATCAGGATGCGCCACGCTGATTAAACTTTCGGCTCTCTGCCATGTCGACTTACCCTTAAGATTGACTGCACCATACTCCGTCACTACGTAGTGTGTCGCTGTACGCGGG
This sequence comes from Mogibacterium sp. CM50, assembly GCF_000293155.1. Lineage (NCBI taxonomy): Bacteria > Bacillati > Bacillota > Clostridia > Peptostreptococcales > Anaerovoracaceae > Mogibacterium > Mogibacterium sp. CM50. The sequence continues at coordinate 20,249 of NZ_ALNL01000031.1, forward strand.
GTGGTGATAATCGATCCGCGTGGAAGTATCGGATGAATAAGTGATACCATCTCTCCATCCGGCTTCACTCTGGTCGAATGTGTGCACATGAAGCTCTTGCCGTTCCTTGAAAGGAAGGCTCCGAGCACGAAATCAAGCTGACCGCCTGTACCTGTAAGCTGTCTGAAGCCTGCGCTCTCCGAGCACACCTGCCCATAGAGGTCGACTCCGACGCAGCTGTTAATCGATATGAAGTTGTCTATCTGCGATATGGTGTGCACGCTGTTGACGTAATCAACCGGGGCGGCACAGCAGATGGGGTTATCATCTATGAAATCATACAGCTCCTTGCTGCCAACCGCTGCCGTGTACACGGTCAACCCCTTGTCCAGCTCCTTGTTATTGGTCAGCTTGCCCGCATAATACAGGTTCATGAAGGAGTCAACAATGACCTCGCTGTGACCACCGAGATCACGGATGTCGGACTCAGCCAGCAGAGCGCCGATTGCATTTGGCACTGCTCCGATACCGAGCTGCAGCGTGCTCTCGTTTCTGATTCGCTCCACAATTGACTCCGCAATCCTCCTATCCTCAGGGCTCGCAGGCGCTGCCTTGAACTCAGCGAGCTCCGGGCTATCGCCCTCGATGATGTAGTTTACATCGGAGATATTGATATGCGACTCGTAGCCGAGTGCTATCGGCATCTTCTCGTTGACCTCAACGATGACAATCTTGGAATTCCTGATGATTCCGAGCAGATCGGCGTTGGTTGGCCCAAAGTTGAAGTTGCCATATCTGTCCATCGGAGCCACCTGGATGCAGCAGATGTCAAATCCGTTGTTCTCCTGGCCCCAATATAGCGGTTCTTCGTTGAATAGGATCGGCACGTACCAGCAGTTCCCCGCGCTTGCCATCTTGCGATCCATGCCGGTATAATGCGACGAGTAAAATCTCACTGTGTTGACGTCCCTTGTTGCCTTAAAGGTCTCAAGTAAGTTGTTCCTCACTGCAACCTCTGTCTGTATCTCTAATCCACGAAGGAGGGTGTCTGTCTTGAGGCGGTTCCCGAGCGCTCTATCCATATAGATGGAGCTGCCGGTTCCCACGCCAAAGTGCAGCCTGTATTTGCTCTTGACCAGGCTCGCTGCGAATTCCGCGTCGATGAGCTTGGTCTTATACTCGCTCTGCACCTGACTGATATCATACATAGTCTTTCCTCCATCTTCATAAATTCGTCACTAACTGCCACCCCCTTTTTGTGGCGATAGGACAAAAACATTCTAGCGCATTTATGGCTGAATTTCAAGTATTCCGGCGCGTACGGGGGCCTCCTTCTAGGGGCGTTATGAGATTCCATACTTGTCTTATCCTATCTGTTCTCTATCTGTTCTTAACTTCTCTTATCTTTAAATTAATTTACAGATTTTTGTCGAGCTCTCATTTATCTCTGTCTTAAATATCTTGGATATAAATGCATTTAAAAATATATCTCTCACCGGCTTCAGTCCGGCTTCGTCAGATAACCGAGCTTACTATTTACAGCAAATCAAAAAGGCGATCAAATCTACTTCGATCGCCTTTTCGTCTGCTGTTCTTGTGCCGTTCTTGTTTGGTCGGTTCAGGATGTCAGATTCCGCTCTGATATTTCAGGTCTTTAATCTGTCACCGCCTGCGGCTAATTCCTTATGCGTCTCCTTGAAACGAGCAGTCCTATAACCGCCGCTGCAGAGATAAGCATCACTGCCAGATACGCGATGAATCTGTTCGTATCTCCTGTCTTAGGTCTCGTAATCTCCTTAGGTGTATGGCTGTTGGTGATGATGATGTTACCATGATCCTTATCATCCACACTCACCGTATAACCCGAAGGACTTCCTTCCTCCTTAACGGTATACTTTATATCCTTTCCCTTAGCCTTCTTAGGAAGCCTGTTCCATGTATAGCTCCAATTGCTTCCTGCCTTAAGCTCAACAGCTTCTCCCTTCTTCTCTCCGTTCGCATAGAGCTGTACTTTGATACGTTCAGGTCTTATTCTATCCTTATCGTTGCTGTCGTTCCATCTCTTGGTTACGGTTACAGAGGTTTCCTCAGGAGTATAGCTATTTTTGATATCATAGCCTTCTATCTCGGTATTGTAGTCATCTACGGTGTTTTCCGTTACAGTGTACTTAATCACCCTTCCGTTTTCATACTTCGGAAGATCGGTAAAGCTGTATTTCCAGTCGGTAGCTGCTGTAGCCTTAACCTCCTTCACCTTCCTGCCGTCAGCCAGAAGATTTACCGTAATTGACTCCGGACGTTTTCCATCTTGATTATCATTATCACTCCATGTCTTCTGTCCTTCCACTTTGGTCTTCTCAGGTACATGCTTGTTAGTGATGATTATATTGCCCTGGCTGTCTTCACCATACGATGTGGTGTAATTATCTACTTCCCCTACTTCTTTTACCGTATACTTTATAGGTATTCCTGCTGCGTTCTTTGGAAGCTTTGCCCATGTATGAGTCCAACTATTTCCTTCGTTGAGCGTTACTTCTTCTCCTACTTTTTTATCATTTCCATACAGCTGCACCTTGATGCTGCTTGGACGCTTTCCATCCTGGTT
>NZ_ALNL01000032.1:0-3047 GCF_000293155.1 Mogibacterium sp. CM50
AAAGAAGTTTTAAGAGGTAAAGAAGCAGGATATAATAAGATTAGAGAAGAAATTGAGGAGGTAGAAGAAAATGTACTTCGACGAGATGATCAGAAAAGAAATGAAAACGAGCGAGTTCTCCGAAATGGAGAGTACGGACGAGATAATAGAGAAAATCAGGGAGAATACACTAAACAGCTTGGAGGAACAGACGGATTTCATGAAAGAATTCCCGAATCCGACTTACGCAGTGATGAGGCTGGATTATCTATCACAGAGCGAGGAGCAGAGCCACTTCGAGATGTTGGTAGACCTATACAAGGAGAAGAAGCTGACAGGACACCTGATGGATATTCAGAAACAAGCGATAGAGTTTATGAGAACAGAGAAGCCGAAGCTGATGGCAGCTTGGAAGATAGAGGGCGAGAACAATCCGCAGTATGGGGCAATGATTTCAGCACTGAAAGAGATGACCATCAAGGAAATCGTGGAAATCTAAAAGAAAATACTGAAGCAGAGATAAGAGAAGCTGATAAGGCTTCTTTTTCTTTGCATGAAAATTCCTACGGACAGATGAGGCTTACCATTCCCTTAAGCCCCAAAGATATAGATATTGTCCTTATTAACGGAGGAAATCACGATGGCAGTAGGCTTCCTGTTATCGCAGAGTTTTCTAAAGGAAAAAGTAATGAAGAATTGGGAGAATACCTCAAAGGTACTTTTAGAGGAGGAAACGGATTTTACATTGATGAAAGAGAAGTATCTTCCTGGTATTCGGATAAAGGTATTCATTTAGCTTATGGAACATCGGCAAGAGAGGATAATACACAAATTTTAAGTTGGAGTGATGCAGCAAGTAGGATAAATGAACTTCTTGACAGAGGTGAGTTTGCTGCAAATGTAGAACTTTTAGAGGCACAGAACTATGAAAGGGATAGAATTTCAGAATCCTTATGGTATCTAACGCACGATTTAAGCGAAGAAGGAATAGAGCAAGGATATTTCAACTCTTTTGAAAGAGGTGGTGGCTTTCCGGAAGAAACGAAAAGGTTATCTGAAGCATTAAAAAATCCTGAGTATCTGAAAGAAACAATCAGGGAATACGAAAGATTTTTAGAAGGATACAAAGAAAACAGAGATGTACTAAGGTTTCATTATCACAAGGTTGATAGCCTTTATCAGAGACTCAAGGAATTTGAACTGCCACGAAAGGAATATAGTACCAATCTGACAGAACTTCCAAAGGTAAAGCCTTTTATTACAGAAGATGAAGTCCTTGAAAGCCTTTCAAGAGGAAGCGACGTTGATAGAGGAAAAGAGCGAATTACCAAGTTTTTTAAAGAAAATCATACGCTTCAGGAAAAAGCGAACTTCTTAAAAGACGAATATGGAATCGGAGGACATTCCCATGCTGTTTCAGGTGCAATGGGAAGTGATGAATGGCACGATGCTAAGGGACTTAAATTACAGAAGAAAGATTGCAGTGATGTTTTTCTTACTTGGTCAAGTGTGGCAAAACATATTGATGAGTTGCTTTCTAAAAATCTTTATCTTGAGGAAAAGAAAATAGAAAGTAATACAGAGATAGAAGAAAAAGAACCGCAATATTATTCCAAAGACAATCCTGAAAACTTAATGACGGATGAAATGCTTGAAAGAGTGCCTGAACTTTATGCACAAGAAGATGTATCTTTAGCAGATAAGCAAGTTCATGCTGCATATATCATTCCATTGAGAAGTAATTGGACTTGGTATATGACAGAATACGATAGGGAAAGTGGTGATGCTTTCGGACTTGTACTTGGGATTGAACCTGAATGGGGATATTTCAATCTTGAAGACTTGAAAGAATTAAATGCTCAAAGGCTTATTTTTGAAGATTTTCCAAAGACCTTTAGAGAACTTAAAGATACGGAACTTGTCAAGCAGATGGATGAGCAGGAGCTTCAATTAGCCTTTAATGGGGAGCTTAGCTTTGAAGAAGAAACAGAGCTTGATGTATCTGAAGAAATAGAAGAAAGAGTAGCTGTAACACCTGTTCAGGGAACGCTATTTGATTACCTCAAAGAAAGAGAAGAAGTAGAGCTTAACGAAGAAAAGGAAAGCCTTGCAGATGAATCTGAAGTTAAAGAGGGAGATACCGTCTATTTTAATCATGAAGAATACACTGTAAGGGAGATTTCTAAGAATGAAATCACAGAAAGATATGATTTGTGGCTTGATCCTAATAGATCCGGCAATCATCAGATACCGATTGTAGACGTTGAAGATAATGAGGACTTATTAAAGCAGATAAGCCTTGAAAGACCTGCCTTTATTATTGGTGATGAAGTAAGATACAAGGATAAAGACTATACCATAACACGCTTTGATGATATGGGAAATAATCTAAAGACAGTAACGGTTAAGGACAATACCGAATATCTTGGTGGTATGATAACAGGCTCCGATGTAATCCCTTATCGTCTTGAAAGCGACCTTGATAGGCTATTTGAAAATCTGACCTATACGAAACATGAAAAGACTATTGAGGGAGTAGAAGTAAAGAAAACTGAGGCTCATAACTTTAAAATCACAGAAGAAACACTTCCTGAAAAGTTATCTCCAAGTGAGAGATTAAACAATAATTTTGAAGCAATCTCTATGTTAAATCGAATTGAAAGAGGTGAGAGAGATTTAGATATTAATGCTCAGGAAGTCCTTTCAAAGTATGTCGGTTGGGGCGGACTTGCTGATATATTTGATGAAAGTAAAAAGGGTCAATGGGAAGTTGCAAGAAACTTCTTAAAGGAAAACCTAACTCAAGTCGAATATGAAGCTGCAAGGGAGTCAACCTTAACAGCCTTTTACACACCGAAAACCGTTATTGACGGAGTGTATAGGACGCTTTCTGATATGGGATTTAAGAGTGGAAATATCCTTGAGCCAAGTATGGGAATAGGAAACTTTATCGGAAATCTTCCTGATGAAATGAAAAAGTTGAAGTTTTATGGTGTGGAGCTTGACTCGGTAAGCGGTCGCATAGGAAAACTCTTATACCCTGAAAGCGACATACAGATTAAAGGGTT
>NZ_ALNL01000033.1:0-7194 GCF_000293155.1 Mogibacterium sp. CM50
AATATCCGACTATTTGCGACACAGAATACTTTGGCGGTATTTCTACAAGCATATGTATATGGTCAGGGCATAGCTCTGCCTCAACAATGTTGATACCTTTTCTTTGGCATAGGATTCTTATCATCTTTCCTATTTCCACTCGGTACTTCCCATATGTTTCTTTTCTTCTATACTTCGGTGCAAATACTATATGATATTTACATCTCCAGCTTGTGTGTGCTAGAGTATTTTTGTCATCCATGATGGCAACCTCCTTTGTTATTTGATATGGTTGGCGAACCAACATCATGATAACATTGGAGGTATTTTTCTTGAAGCTAAAGCTATCCTAATCACATCGGCATAGCCGGTGGTTTATTGATTCACCTCGCTATCGCTCGGCGAATCCTCTGCTAAAGCAGAACCAACGACAAACGGGACTGCAGATCGCTGCAGTCCCGTTTGTGTATTTTGTATTGTTTACGTTATTACTCGTAAATCTTGTATTCCTTAGTTTCGAGTGCTCTCAGAGCTCCGTCAGCGAGAGACTTCATCTCTTCCTCACCCGGGAATCTCAGAACCGGAGCAACCTTGCCTACGTAAGATGTAATCTCCTCGCAGAATCTGTCGCTGTAAGCCATTCCACCAGTATATACAATTGCATCTACATCAAAGTGCAGCACCGCTGCCATAGCACCGATATCCTTTGACAGCTGGTATGCAATCGCTCGAAATGCTCCCATGCATACCTCATCACCCTCATCAAAAGCCTTGTTCTCGACTGTACGGAAATCCTTAGTTCCTGTGTATGAGAACACGCCGGCCTCGTGACCGATAATCTTCTTAACCTCAGACTTTGTCTTGCCGGAGAAGCACAGGTTGACGAGAGCATTTGCAGGCAGTGCACCGCCTCTATCCATACCCATCGAACCGTCGTCCTTAACGTTGAATACATCTACAACTTTGCCCTTTTTGTGAGCTGCAACGGACACTCCTCCGCCGAGGTGAACAACTATGAGGTTCAGGTCCTCATATGCCTTACCGATTTCCTTTGCTGCCTTTCTAGCAACTGACTTCTGGTTGAGCGCGTGGAAGAAGCTCTGTCTCTCCATGCCCTTGAGCCCGGAATATCTGGCAACGTCCTCGAGCTCATCTACGCAAACAGGGTCTACAAAGAACGCCGGAATACCTACTTTGTCTGCGAGCTCCTTGGATATATATGCTCCAAGGTTAGCTGCGTGCTCACCGTAAGGTGGGTTCTTAATGTCTCTGATAACTGCATCGTTGACGATGTATGTTCCGGAAGGAATGTGCTTGAACAGGCCACCGCGTCCGCAGATTGCGTCGAAATCTTCGAGCTTGTAGCCCTTTTCCTCAAGGGTCTTCATAATTACATCGCGACGGAATGGCATCTGATCTACGATATTTGCATACTTATCCATCTCAGCAGCATCGTGGTCAATACCAACGCGCATCAGCTCCTGGTCGTTTTCGTATACAGCAATCTTAGTCGATGTTGCACCAGGGTTGATTACAAGAATCTTCATGTTACCAATTTCTCCTTTCGTTACCTCAATATTTTAATCATGTCCTTAGTATAAATACTTATGAACGTGATAACATGACTACTTATTTCTATTGCCAGCCTTACGTCTGTCAATCTCTCTGAGAAGCTTCTTGCGAAGTCTTATATCTTCAGGGGTTACTTCAACCAGCTCATCGCCGTTGATGAATTCAAGCGCTTCTTCGAGTGTAAATGTTCTTTGCGGTGTCAGCTTGATTGTGTCATCACTGCCGGCAGCACGCATATTGGAAACTCTCTTGGCCTTGCATGGGTTGACTACCATGTCGTCACCTCTGGAGTTCATACCCACTATCATACCTTCATACACATGAGTTCCGGGCTCGACAAACATCTGAACACGCTCCTGAATGTTGAAGATTGCATATGGAGTACAGTTTCCTTCTTCCTGAGCTACTGCAACTCCATTAGTACGTTCCGGAATCTCACCCTTCCAAGGCTCAAATCCATCAAAACGTCTAACCATAGTCCCTTCGCCGTGCGTATCGTTGATAAATTCGCTTCTATAACCCATCAGTCCACGAGTGGGAACTGCATATTCGATCCTGGAGTAACCATTTCCTTCACTCATCATCTGCTTCATCATTCCCTTGCGTATATTGAGCTTGGAAATCACAGAGCCTGAATGCTCGTCAGGAACGCTTACTACAACCTCTTCAACAGGCTCCAGAACCTCTCCGTTTGCGCCTCGCTTGATTACAACTTCCGGCTTGGATACGGCAAGCTCGTAACCCTCACGGCGCATATTCTCAATCAGAATTGACAGATGGAGTTCTCCTCTACCTGACACCTTGAATGAATCTGTCGAGTCGGTCGGCTCGACAACCAGTCCAACATTTACCTCAAGCTCCTTCTCCAGTCTCTCCTTGATATGCCTGCTTGTGACAAACTTGCCCACCTTGCCGGCAAATGGAGATGAGTTGACCATGAAGTTCATCGAAAGTGTAGGTTCCTCAATACTGATATTTCCAAGAGACTCAGGATGAGCGGGATCACAGATGGTCTCCCCGATGGAGATGTCCGGAATACCGGATACAACTACAATATCGCCGCACTCAGCCTCATCTACAGCCATTCTCTGCAGGCCGCGATATACGAACACCTGATTGACCTTGGCGTTGTAGGATTCCTCTTCGTTCTTCATAACCGCAACCTGCTGAGCCGCCTTGAGCTTGCCTCTGGTTATCCTTCCGATTCCAAGCCTGCCTATGTAATCGTCATAAGCGAGCGAGGATATTTGGAACTGGAGGGGTTCTTCTCTCAGATCCGGATATGGATTGCAGTGCTCCACAATCTTGTCCAGCAGCGGCTCAATATTGAGGTCTCCGTACCCCTTAGGACTCTTCTTAATCTTGATGGTTCCATCATCAACCATGATGTCCGCAACCTCACTTGGATCGCTAACAGCGATTCCCTGTCTTGCGATTCCGTACATGATTGGAAAATCCAGCTGATCGTCATTAGCCTCGAGATCCATAAACAGTTCATATACCTCGTCTACAACCTCATTGATTCTAGCGTCTCTTTTATCAATCTTATTGATGAACAGGATTGGATTGAGCCCCTGTTCCAACGACTTATTCAGTACAAATCTAGTCTGAGGCATTGGCCCTTCGCTCGAATCTACAAGCAGAATAACTGTATCCACAGTCTTCATAATGCGCTCAACCTCAGAGCTGAAATCGGCATGTCCGGGTGTATCTACGATGTTAATCTTATAATCCTTATACATGATTGAGCAATTCTTGGAATAAATAGTAATGCCACGCTCTCTCTCTATAGCATCGCTATCCATCACGCAATCCACAACCTCTTCATTCTCACGAAATACATGAGACTGTGCAAGCAGCGCGTCAACCAGCGTAGACTTCCCTGCATCGACGTGCGCAATAACTGCAATGTTAATTATCTTCTCTTTATCTCCCATTATTATCCCTTCCAACCGGCTTTGCCATATCTATCTTCCCGCACCGAGGAAAATCCTCTGTCTGCGGTTCATCACGTTGTATACGCTTTCAATAGTTCTTTCAAATCTATGAAGCTCCCTTGCTAAATTCTCGAGATCGTCCTTTGAGATATTTACGTTAACAGTGTGACCTTCTGCAAGGCCTTCAAACCAAGAAGGTGCTTCGACATCGATGCTTCTGAACTTCTGTGCCCATATTTCGTACTGTGAGAACTGTATAGCGTATGGAAGCATCTCATAGAAATATCCCGGATTGCGCCTCTGGAGCACCGCTACATCACGCGGCTCCGACTCCTCGATAAAGTTTCGCATACCCATCATTCTATTTGCCAGGCGAGCATTCTCGCGGGCTCTCGCCGGCATGAGGCAAATCAGAATCGCTCCAAATACCCCCGAGACGAGAATCAGAATTGGAATGAAAACCGACTTGTTGCAGCTGTATATCATGTAACCGGCATATATGAGCTCAGCAGCATACAGAGATGAATACATACCTATAGATACCTTAAAGTGCGTCCAGTCCATATCATACCTGAGGTCAAATCGCCTTGCAATCATGTTGAGAACAAGGACTGAAAAAGCGAAAAACGCAATCGGAATACCGTACAAAATATCTTCTTCGTACACATACATACTGGTTAATATCGGCACAGACGCTACAGTTAACGACATAGCCAAAATACCCAGCCACCTGAAGACCAACGAAAGTCTGGTACTTGCCCGCATGCCCTTAGAGTTATACCCGCTGGAAACACTCGTCTCTACGTCATAAAGGATTCTCTTGAGGTGCTTACCCAGATCTTCCATCTCAATCGCCCTACCCTCATATACATCTTCAAATAATTCAGAATAAATGCCTCGGATGTACCTATCCTCGTCGATTGAAGGCGCAGCAAGTTTGACAAGCTTGTATTTTTTAGGTGCATACTCAACTATCTTGAGATTTCCATTTATGCCGAGTCTAACCAGCAGCGGAACTATGTCTCTGATAGTCAGCTGACCATTAAATATGTAAGCGATATCAGCTGTCGATATTCCGCTTATCGGCTGTGCGATAAATTTCCGCTTGAACCTTGAGTCTCTGCCGCCAATCAGCCACAGAATCAGTATCAGTGTCCCTGCACCCACGAACAGCAGACCTCCGAGCCCGATGGTCCATTCGTTGTTAAGCGGTTTCTTCCAATACCCGTCGGGGAGCTCCGCCTTAAATGTGATACCGAAGTCCGCCGGAATCAGTGAGCCTGTCATTGTGATGACGTTATCATCAACCGTATATGAGGTCTTGTTGGATACATCCTGTGACCCAAACTGCCCGGCATAGTATTGAAGGTCATCACGAGGAAAATCATCAGGCAGAACCAGCGTGAATTTGTAGTTCTGAATTGGTACTTCCCAATCAGATGATAGTGCATTCAGGTAAAACAGGTCGTAATTTTTGTTCTTATCAGCATACTCTCTCACAACATAGGTGATATCGTAGGTGTGCTTTCCCTTCTTGAGCTTAGTCTTATCCTTGATGATGATGTTATATTTATTCCCATCCTTGCGCAGCTCAAAATCCGTGCCCTTAACATTTGCCTTGCCGACCATATAGTTTCCGGTAGGAATATCGAACTTGAGCTCGGATAGATTATTTGGAATATTGACTGTAACTTTTTTTGTTACCTCGTATACGTGATTCTTCTTAACTACAGCTTTGAAATCATAATTAATAATCTCGTAACTGGTATCATTTATCGCACCAAAAGCATTGGCTCGGAATACACCCAAGCCAACGCTCAAAATTACCATGATAAAAACCATTCTGAGTAAGTATTTATATGTATTTGACAGTGCTTTACTGCTGCTCGTCATCATACGCCTCCTTCTAGGCAATACTTCTGAATATTATACCTTATAGGGGGTCTAAATTCAAACGCTTAAACACTATCGGACGCTTGCGGCAGCATATGCCTTAGTATAAAATACAGAATAGATACTACATTAATGAGGTAGCAATATGAAGAGACAAGATTACATTTCGTGGGACGAATATTTCATGGGGGTCTCCCTGCTGGCAGCAAAGCGCAGCAAGGATCCTAATACGCAGGTTGGAGCGTGCATAGTAGATTCCAATCACGTCATCCTCTCGACGGGGTATAACGGCTTCCCGCTCGGTTGCTCTGATGACGAACTGCCATGGGCAAGAACCGGCGAAGATACAAAATATCCTTATGTTGTGCATGCTGAACTCAACGCTATCTTGAATTCCGGCGGAAAATCGCTGAGAGATGCGACCATATACGTCGGGCTCTTCCCTTGCAATGAATGTGCCAAGGCAATTATTCAATCGGGTATACGTGAAGTCGTGTATTTGGACGACAAATACGCAAACGAAAAATCCACTCTCGCTTCTAAGCGGCTCCTTTCGATGGCAGGCGTCAAAATGCGCAAGCTGAAGCCCAGGGAGAAAACTCTGGTACTCAGTTTTGAAAGCAACCCGGATCGATAACGACAGTATTATATGCAATATTATATTAAGTATATTATGGCTTATTCAGAATTATGAGGAGGTATTGTTATGAAGCTTCTAGTGGTCGGCCCTCGCGGCAAGATGGGGCGTCTCATCACAGGTATTGCAGCTGAACGCGAAGACATAACTCTAGTCGGAGGTGTTGCGCCTTCAGGCAGAGATTACATTGGCACGGATCTCGGAGAAGTCGCTATGATAGGCAGATCACTCGGAGTACCGGTTGTTTCCGACGTAGAAGAGCTTATCGATAAGTGCGATGTTATCATTGATTTTGCAACCGTTGAGCAGGCTATGGTCACACTCGAGGCAGCGGTAAGACACAAAAAGGCGCTGATCTGCGGCACTACGGGATTCAACGCAGAACAGCGTTCAACATTTGAAGAAGCCGGCAAGGTTATCCCTGTTATGCTCGCAGCAAACACATCGAGGCTTGTAAATGTAATGTATAAGCTAATCGAGGATGCCACGAAGCTCGCCGGAGATGTCGATATTGAGATTCTTGACATGCATGACAACACCAAGCTTGATTCACCAAGCGGAACCGCAAAGGAAATCGGCGAAATAGTCGCAGCTGCGCGAGGAAAAGCTTTACACGACGTAGATAGATATGGACGCGAAGGCAGATGCCCTCGTAGGCACGGGGAGATTGCTTTTCACTCCATCAGAGGTGGAGATATTTCGAGCAGCCACACTACTTACTTTGTAGGTCCGGGCGAGCGACTCGAGATTACACATCATTCACAAAGCTTCAAGTGCTTTGCTGCCGGCGCTGTCGACTGCGCGGTATTCCTCGGCAAGCAGTCAGTCGGTTCATACACGGTACAGGATTGTTTTGGACTGTAGGTAATAAGAAAAAGAGGCTTATAGGACAAAAAACGTGTTACAAAACCGCTATAGCCATTGAAATTTCAATGGCTATAGCGGTTTTATCTTTTTTGAAAGAAGATAGAGGGTGGACAAAAAACGTGTTTAGAATGCTTGTTAACAGTTGAAATTTCAACATGTATTGGCGTTATATCTTTCTGAGAATGAATTATCGGGAGGATACCGAATGAAGAGCGTTAATTGTCCATATTGTGGAGCCAAATGTATCAGACATGGAAAGAATAGTTCAGGTACGCAGAGATGGTTTTGCCCTGAGTGCAAGTCATCATT
>NZ_ALNL01000034.1:0-8509 GCF_000293155.1 Mogibacterium sp. CM50
GGGAAGTGTCTACATGGTCGATAACCTTCGCCTTTGTGATTGTTCGCTTGGAGAAAATATCTCCCTTTGCTTTGAAGTTTTCTTCTTCATCAAGGATTTCAATGGAAGAAACAAGCGGGAAGTTACTATCCTCTTTTAAGGCTCTGGTATTAGAAAGGTTATTGACATATCCATGCTTCTTAGAAAAGCTGTCATAAATTTCATTTAGTTTTTCCTGAGCTTTCTTTACTTCATCATCTGAAAAATCTTCTTTCTGTTTGTAAATAACATCCTTTAAGGCAACATTTAACTCAAGATAGTCCTTAATCTTTTCCTTGTTTTTATCCGTTACTTCTTTCTTTACAAATAGGGAGTTTTCTCTGTAATAAACTTCATCATCAATAATGGTGTAGGAGAAATTCTTGACATCGTCCGTTGCGGGTATTGTGCTGATTTCATCATCAAGTAGCTCTATTTCTTCATAATTAGCATTTTTAGTGATTTCTTCGCTTGCTTTTGTCAGTAGCTCCTTTAAGTCTGTGTTTTCTTTTGGCAGGCAAGCTATTGTATTCCCAAATCTTCCAGATATTTCTTCCATAGAACCAAGCACCTGTTCAGGATGATCAACAAAGTATTTGTTATATAAAAGCCCGTTTTCATCTTCAGCAAGGTGAATCCAGTCCTCATCCCTTTCTCTGATACTGTCCCTTTTCTTTAGGAAAATAATATCTGAGGTTACTTCTGTTCCTGCTACGCCCTTAAAGGTATCGTTCGGAAGTCGTATCGCTCCTAAAAACTCTGCTCTTGCTGCAAGGTAGCGTCTTACACTTTCGTCCTTTTTATCCATCGTTCCGCTTGATGTAATAAAGGCAATAATACCGCCGTTTCTTACTTTATCAATGGACTTGGCAAAGAAATAATCATGGATAAGGAAGTTATTTTTGTTGTACTCCCTGTCATTTACCTTGTATTCTCCAAAGGGTACATTACCGATTGCTACATCGAAAAAGTTATTGGAAAAAGAAGTTTCTTCAAACCCTTTAATCTGTATATCACTTTCAGGATATAAGAGTTTTCCAATTCGACCGCTTACCGAGTCAAGCTCTACACCATAAAACTTAGACTTATTCATTTCATCAGGGATATTACCGATAAAGTTTCCGACACCCATACTTGGCTCTAAGATATTACCCTGCTTAAATCCCATATCCGAAAGCGTCTTATACACTCCGTCAATAACGGTTCTCTGTGTGTAAAAGGCTGTTAAGGTGGATTCTCTTGCAGCTTCATATTCAGATGGCGATAGATTTTCCTTTAAGAAACTTCTTGCAACTTCCCATTGTCCCTCTTTACTTTCATCAAACACATCAGCAAGTCCGCCCCATCCGACATACTTTGCCAAAACTTCCTGAGCGGTAATATCTAAATCTCTCTCACCTCTTTCAATTCGATTTAACATCGAGATTGCTTCAAGGTTATTGTTTAATCTCTCACTTGGAGATAACTTGTCAGGTAGCGTTTCTTCTTTAATTTTGAAGTTATGAGCCTCAGCTTTCTTTATTTCAATTTCTTCAGTTGTCTTTTCAGGATTCTGATATGTCAGATTTTCAAATATCCTCTCAATGTCGCTTTCAAGACGATAAGGAATCACATCGGAGCCTGTTATCATACCGCCAAGATATTCTGTATTGTCCTTAACCGTTACCGTCTTTAGATTATTTCCCATATCATCAAAGCGTGTGATGGTATAGTCTTTATCCTTGTATCTGACTTCATCTCCAACGATAAAGTTTGGTCTTTCAAGGCTTACCTGCTCTAATAAGTCCTCATTATCATCAAATGTTACAATCGGTATTTGATGATTACCACTTCTTACCGGATCAAGCCATAAGTCATTTCTTCCTGTGATTTCATTTTTAGAAATCTCCCTTATAGTATATTCTTCATGGTTGAAATAGACAGTATTACCCTCTTTAACTGCCAAATCGTCTAAACGGTTTCCCTCTTTTTCATTGAGTTCTACTTCTTCTCTATCCTTTAGGTAATCAAATAAGGTAGCTTGAACTGCATCAGGCTTTGTAAATTCTTCTGCTTCTTCAGATGCTTCAAGTTCCGCTTTATTTTCAAAACTAAGTTCTCCGTTAAAGACAGACTGAATCTCCTGCTCATCCATCTGCTTTTTAAGTTCTGTATCTTTCAGCTCTCTAAAGGTCTTTGGAAAATCTTCTAAAATAAGCCTTTGGGCGTTTAGTTCCTTCAGCTCCTCAAGATTAAAATATCCCCATTCAGGTTCAATCCCAAGTACCAGTCCAAAGGCATCGCCGCTTTCTTTATCATATTCCGTCATATACCAAGTCCAATTAGAACGGAAAGGAATGATATATGCAGCATGAACCTCTTTATCCGCTAAAGCTACATCCTCCTGTGCGTAAAGCTCCGGCACTCTTTCAAGCATTTCATAAGTCATTAAGTTTTCAGGATCATCTTTGGAATAATATTGTGGTTCTTCAATCTCTTCCGTACTTTCTTTTTCCTTTTCTTCAAGATAAAGATTTTTAGAAAACAGCTCGTCGATATGCTTTGCAACACTTGTCCAAGTAAGAAACACATCATTACAATCATTTTTCTGTAATTTAAGTCCCTTAGCATCGTGCCATTCATCACTTCCCATTGCTCCGGAAACAGCATGGGAATGTCCTCCAATTCCATATTCGTCTTTTAAGAAATTCGCTTTTTCCTGAAGCGTATGATTTTCTTTAAAAAACTTGGTGATTCGCTCTTTTCCTCTATCAACGCCACTTCCTCTTGAAAGGCTTTCAAGGATTTCATCTTCTGTAATAAAGGACTTTACCTTCGGAAATTCTGTCAGATTGGTACTGTATTCCTTTCGTGGCAGCTCAAGTTCCTGTAATCTCTGATAAAGGCTATCTACCTTGTGATAATGAAATCTTAGTACACCTCTGTTTTCTTTGTAGCCTGCTAAGAACCTGCTGTATTCTTTAATTGTGTCCTTTAGGTATTCAGGATTTTTTAATGCCTCAGATAGTCTTTTCGTTTCTTCCGGAAAGCCAACACCTCTTTCTATAAAATCAAAATAACCCTGTGCTTTTCCTTCTTCGCTTAAATCATGGTATAGATACCATAATAACTCTGAAATTCTGTCCCTTTCATAATCATATGCTTCAGAAAGTTCTACATTTGTGGCAAACTCACCGCTATTAAGAAGCCCGTTTATTCTACTTGCTGCTTCATTCCAACTTAAAATTTGCGTATCATCTTCTCTTGCAGAAGTCCCGTAAGCTAAATGAATACCTTTATCCGAATACCAGGAAGATACTTCTCTTTCGTCAATGTAAAATCCATTTCCACCCCTAAAGGTATCTTTGAGGTATTCTCCCAATTCTCCATTACTTTTTCCTTTAGAAAACTCTGCAATAACAGGAAGTCTACTTCCATCGTGATTTCCTCCGTTAATAAGAACGGTATCTATATCCTTCTGAGTTAATGGAATGGTAAGCCTCATTTGTCCGTAAGTATTTTCGGGTAAAGAAAAAGAAGCCTTATCAGCTTCTTTTAACTCTACATTAGTATTATCTTTTAAATTTCCACTACTTCCTTGATTGTCATTTCCTTCAGAGCTGAAATCATCGCCCCATACTGTGGATTGTTCTCGTCCTCTATCTTCCAAGCTGTCATCAGTTTCGGCTTTTCCGTTCTCATAAAGTCTATCGCTTGTTTCTGAATATCCATCAGGTGTCCTGTCAGCTTCTTCTCCTTGTATAGATCTACCAACATCTCGAAGTGGCTCTGCTCCTCGCTCTGTGAAAGGTAAGTGAGCCTCATCACTGCGTATATCGGATTCGGAAATTCTTTCATGAAGTCCGTCTGTTCCTCCAAGTTGTTTAGCGTATTCTCCTTGATTTTCTCTATTATCTCGTCCGTACTCTCCATTTCGGAGAACTCGCCCGCTTTCATTTCTTTCCTGATCATCTCGTCGAAGTACATTTTCTTCTACCTCCTCTAATTCTTCCTTAATCCTATTATATCCTGCTTCTTTTCCTCTTAAAACTTCTTTTTGAAGCTCCAGTTCTTTGCTTTTTTGAATGGTCGCATCAATAATCTTTCCGCTAATATCCGATACGCTTTCACCAAGACTCATTAGAGATATGCTGTCAAGTCTTTGAAAATTCTCTCTTAAAAGCTCATAATCTATCGAATAATCTAACTTAAATCTTGACGCTACCGCATAGCTTACCGAGTCCCTTACAAACTTGGTAAAGGATATTCTATCCTCATCCGCTACTCTAAGTTCATTCATTAAGGTATCTATTTTTTCATCACCGTAGAGTCTGCTTAAAGAAAAGATGTTTTCAAGTGTGCTTTTACTTTCCTCATAGCCCTCGCTTTTAATCATTTCCTTTAACACATCTTGATGGTTTTCTTTGTCAAACTTCCAAAGATTTACTTCGTTGACATCTCTGTTTCTTGAAACTGTCTGACCTATATCAAAAATATAGTCCACTTTTTTGAATGTGCCATAGTCCTCTAAAATGGGGATACCTTTCTGTCCTCGCATTACTGTTCGATTAAAACGTTCCCTCCAGTAGTCAAACTTGGCACAAGCTATTGCTTCAGGATTTTTATCATAGATACTTAATTGACTTCTAAAGTCATATCTTTGATTGTTTCCGACAACCTTTAAGAGCTTCAGATACTCTGCTTCACTATGAAGCACATCTTGTTTTATAAGCTCCAAAATGTTATGAAAATCATTTATTCGCATTTTTACCTCCTTCGTTTTTCCAAACAAAAAAAGGCGGTTAGATTTTACTCTAATCACCTTTTAATTCTGTGTATTGCAACTTACCACTACTTCATAATTACCCACTGACCTAATTTCGTTGAGCCTTCATATCGAATAAGTCCTGCTTTCCTCATTTTATTTAAATGATAACGTACACCATCAACAGTCAGGTTTAGTTTTTCTGCCATTTCTTTCGCACTTATGTGAGGATTTTCAGCTATTATCTTAATAATATCTTCCTGTTTCATAGTAGTTTTAGTAGTAGTTTTCATGGTAGTTTTTTCATCATTACTACCATTAAACTCTTTCAAAAATTCTTTATTCACACCCATAACTGCGTTGGTATAGTTATCTTCTTCATTATCCGGATAAAACTTAAGTTCAGGAGAACCATTTTCTAATAGTGCATCCTTTGCACGCCTTATACCTGAACCATAAGACTCTATTAAGTTAAGGGAAAAGAACATATCTTTAAGTTCTTTGTTAAGATACTGCCTTCGATCAAAAGTTCTATCCCTGTTAAGAGCCTCAATGGTTACAGGAGGGAGCGGTCTATTATGATTCACAAAAGAAATTCTGTCCTTGTAAATGTATATCCCAACATATTCAGGCGTATCGTATTCCTTATGCAAAATGGCATTTGTAGCAAGTTCCTCAAATGCTGTAAGAGGATAGTTATAGACAATCTTATGCTCGATTTTATCCGCTTCCCTTATGGTATATGAAGCCATAATATTATCTTCAAAATATTTGCTGACTTGCTTTGCCTGTATCCAAACCGGACCATCAAATTTCTTTGATTCCATTTTATCAGTTCCATCAATTTCTCTTATGATTTCAACATGGGCATTTGGAATAAATTTATTTGGTGTATCTGCAAACATCAGCACAGCAAAATTTTTAGCTCTATAACCGCCATACTCACTTTCACTGACAAGCCCCATACTCTTTGCCATATCCAGCTTAGACATTTCTCTAATATCTTTTTTTGCTCCTGTTTGAAGCAAATATTCTTTCATATATTCATAGCTTAAATCATCTATGGTAGCTGTATCGTTCAAGTTTGAGCTAAAAGAAAAGTTTGCAAACTTCTTCAAAAGTTCAAATTCTTCGGTTGGATTTGGAAGCCTTGAATCTCTACCGACTCTAATATATCTTCCTGCCTTTAATCGAATATCTTTATCTTTTTCTGCCCTTTCACTTGTTTGAAACGGACCGTTACTACCACTTTCTACCGCAACTACGATATAGTATTCATCATCAATTTGATCCGTAATAATGTGATAGTTGATTTTAGGATGAATATTGGCAAGGAGCGATTTAAGTTCATTTTCTATTCCCTCTAATTTTGCTTCCTTTATCCCTTCAATCGGTCTTTTAGGAATTGCTTTTTCTCCCGTTTCTTTATCATCGACTTCTTCAATACCAACAAACAACAAGCCTATCTCATTGCTCATATAGTTATTGGCAAAGGCACAAGCAGTTTTTAGAATTTTATCTTTAAAATTTGCCGACTTTTTATATTCGATAAAACTGCTTTCTATGTTTTGATTTTCAAGAATGTTATGAGCCATTCTTTTTATATCTAAAAGCTGCATAATACCTCCTCTTTTCAAAAATTTTATCTATATATTATACCATTTCCAGAGGATTTTCTCCACTCTGAAATCAGCAGGCACTTACTTGCGATATTTTAAAACCGCCTCCTGTATCTCGCTTTCAATATCTTTCAAGAATTTTTCTTTGGAAGATTTCCCTTTGGCAATATCCGCTAATTCCATTTCCCACTTTGCAGTTGTTTCCGCTGACTTAAAGGTATCGGATACTATTGTTACAAGGCTGATCCCCTTATGCGTGGCAATCAAATTTTTCTTATATCTTTCGACAAAACCCTTATAGATTAAGTTTTCAATAATTCCTGCCCTTGTTGCAGGAGTACCGAGTCCTTTTCTTTCCACTTCTACACCTTTTTCAAGTGCGTCATTTCCTGCAATCTCCATAGACTTTAGAAGCGTATCTTCAGTAAAGTGTTTCGGAGGTTGGGTAAATTTTTCTTTAACCTCTTTATTTTCAATGCTTAAAACATCACCAACACTTACATCGGGCAATACAGCATCTTCACTCTTTTTTGATTTGTATTCTTTAAGGTATTTGCTAAAGCCTTCATCCTTAATTACCTTGCCTGAACTTGTAAATTCAAAACCGTCAAATGAAGCTACAATCTTTGTTGTATTTTCAATGAGTGGATAACCTACACTTGCGTGAAATTTATCGGATATAAGAAAGTAAACTTTAGCTTCGCTTAGAGGAAGCTTAGAAATATCTTCCTTTAATGAACTGATTGTCGGAATAATAGCGTGGTGATCCGTAACCTTTTTAGAGTTAAATACCGTCTTGATGCGCCCTGTATCAAAGTCATTTTTGCCCAAAATGTTATTGATGGTACTTGTAATCATATCCTCTGTTAAACACCTGCTGTCCGTTCTTGGATAAGTAATCAGTTTCTTTTCATACAGGCTTTGAGCATAGTCAAGTGTCTGCTTGGCACTATATCCGAAATACTTATTGCATTCCCTTTGAAGTGTTGTCAGGTCAAAAGGTAAATTAGGCTTTGTTATTTTCTCTTTCTGAATAACATCAGTGATTTCAATCTTATCGCCAACTAAATTGATTAGCTGTTCGGCAGCAACCTCATCATCAATTCTATCCGTTGATAGTGTAAAACCATTCATAGATAGCTCCACTGTATAGTATTTCTCTTTTTTGAAATTAGCTATCTCATCATCTCTTTTTACAATCATGGCAAGAGTCGGTGTCTGCACTCTTCCTACACTGTAATTTTGCTTATATAGGCAAGAATAGAGCCTGCTGATGTTCATTCCGACAAGCCAATCTGCAATCGCTCTTGCCTGTGCCGATTCAAAGAGATTATCATAGTCTTTTCCGTCTGTTAGGTTATCAAAACCCTCTTTAATGGCACTATCTTCCATTGAAGAAATCCAAAGGCGTTTCATCTTCTTTTTACAATTCACTTGATTATATACAAGTCTAAAAATACTTTCTCCCTCACGCCCTGCATCACAGGCATTGATAATCATATCAATCTCTTTATTATTCATCAGTTTTTTAAGGATGTTAAACTGCTTCTTGGTTGCCTTTGCTACTTCATACTTGTAGTCGCTCGGAATAATCGGTAAATCAGCCATATTCCACTTGGCGTATTTTTCATCATAAACATCCGGATTTGCCATTTGAATTAGGTGTCCTACGCACCAGCTTACACTATATCCGTTTCCCTCATAATATCCATCTTTCTTTTTATTTGCTCCAATAACCTTTGCAATGGAGATTGCAACACTCGGCTTTTCTGCAATAACTAACTTCATCTTTGTTTTCCTCCTGTTATAATCAAAATAGGGCGAAAGATGTTACTCTCCCGCCCTAACTTTGCACCCAAAATAATATGTTTTTAGGTGCGTTTATTCTTCATCTTCTACTTCATCTGCATCATTTATTTCTTCCTCGCTTTCAGCTTCAGAAAAGAAATCATCATCTTCCTCCTCTAAGGCTTCAAGTTCTTTATCTTCTTTCTTTTTCACAACCTTAAAATAGTAGCCTACTCCTAATGCACCACCTACTACAAGAAGCAAAATAATATAGGTTCCTAAATTACTCTTTTCGTCCTTCTTCTCAGGCTTTACTTCTTCCTTAACAGGTTCTTCTTTT
>NZ_ALNL01000035.1:0-124133 GCF_000293155.1 Mogibacterium sp. CM50
AAGCCTGCGACGGTTAAGAGTCTGGACAAGGATGCTCAGATGGAGACAACAATCGAGGGACTCCCTAAGGGATTAAGCTTCGATGGCACAACCATCACTGGTACACCGGTAGTTGACGATGACAACTGGGACGGCGATGATGGTATGTTTAAAACTGTAACCATGAAGTTCAAGGCTAAGAAAAACGGCAAGACTCTAGTAAGAAAGTACAAGTACTGGATCTACAGAGATAAGGATCACGACGGAATTGCGGACGATGACGAGGATGGTGGCGTAGCATTTACACCTCAGAGAGTGAATGCACAGCCAATCGAAGTGGATGGCAAGGAGCCAACTCTCGATGACTACAAGGCTAAGTTCAGCAATATTCCAAATGATGGTTCTGTAAAGGTGACTCTAGTTCAGAAGCCTGACCTTTCAAAGAAGGGTATGACTAAGGCAGTGCTCGAGTTCTCCGTAGACGGAATCGACAAGAAGAGCAAGGCGATCGTAATGGTAAATGTGAAGACTCCTGTGGCAAGTGCAACAACTGCAGCTGTTACAAACAGTACAGCTAGCACAAGAAGCGCCGCAGTAGCTGCAATCTCGATGCCTGCAAGCGTAGAGCATTCAGAGAGCGGTAAGGTTAATAAGAAAGAAGGCGTACAGAAGCCGGCTGAGGGCAACGAAACTGCAGAAAACTCAACTGGAGCTGAGACGGAAAGGACGGTATCGTGAACTTAATAATTGGAATCGCAGTAACTGTCATATTTTATATCTTGACAGCAGATGCAATTAAGAAACACCCAGGGGCTTTTTATCTGGGCATATACATATGGTGTGGAGCGGTTGTGCTGTACTTCAATATGGGGTACGACAAGAGTTTCCCAACGTGGTTTAACGAATATTTCATGAATATATTTTCGAGAGGAATATTCTCGACAGCGACATTCATGGTTGTCATGTTCCTCGGAACCATCACCAAGCACAACAAGCTCTCGCGCAAGCTGATGGGCGTTCGTGGTGAAATCTCTATCATGGGTAGCTTGATCGTGTTGAGCCACAACGTGGTGTTCGGTGTGCAGTATTTCCCGATGTTGTTCACAAATCCAAAGGCAATGCCTACCAGACAGATGATAGCTTCGATTATCACTTTGTGCCTTCTGGCGATGCTGATTCCGCTCTTTATCACCTCATTCAAGTCGGTTCGCCGTAGAATGAGCGGTAAGACGTGGAAGAATGTTCAACGCCTTGCATATCCATTCTTTATTGGTATATATGTGCACGTAATGGTGCTGTACTCGGCAGATGTGAGGTCACACCTCACCGGCATAATAGTTTACACGGCTATATACGGCAGCTATGTAGTACTGAGGCTACGTAAGGCAGTACTCAAGGCTCGTAAGACGCGCATGGCGACAGTGTAGGACAGTGGAGCGTGAAGTTTTAGAATAAACCGAACAACGTAACCCGGTTGATGGTTGATGAACCAACAAATTAAACTCAATGCAGAGAATCATATATCCATAATAAAACAGGTCGGAAGCTTAACAGAGTATCCGACCTGTTTATGTTTAGTTAAAAGGTTAGGCTTATAGGACAACGTGTTGGTTGTTAATCTCGGTAAATTTATGTGATGCGCATTATATTTACCGTATTAATACTGGAAGCTTGGCACGATTTTCTTAATCGTTGGGATGATTCCGATGCCGTCAGGTGTCTGACCGGGCAGCTGCCAGAAATCATGTGCACAGTAAACGTTACCCTCGATAATTGCCGGTCCATTAGGAGTTACAGCAACATCCCAGCCAACGTATCTAATCTGTGGCACTTCGAGTGAAGCTTTGAGAATCATTTCCTTGGCTTCCTTAAACAGCGGAATTTTGAAGCCGACGAGCTTCTCGTGTGAGTTAGGGTGCTCAGTGTAAAGTCCTTCGGCCTTGGTGTCACCGGAGTGTGCAGGAAAGAGGAATTCACCTGTTTCCAGATCAACAGGGCCGTGAACGCCGTAGTTATCTACAACTCTGCCGTTGATTCCAAATTTTTGAACTGCGTATATCAGGTTAGGCTGTCCATCATCTCCAATCATGGTAATCATACGCATTGTGTTGGCGCTGCCCGAATACACCTTGTTGAGGGCAGGGTGATTTTCGATCACACCTTCGAGAGTGCCAAAGCCTTTCTCATTGATGTACTTATAGAACTCCTCGAAGTTCGCGAAATCAGAAGTAACCAGTCTTTCACAGCCGATACCGCACTCGAGATCCTTCATCTTGCAGAAAACCTTGTCCTTACTATTGAAGTAAGTCTCGACCTCATCTTTAGTGGCTGTCTCCAGCTCTATAAAATCACGGCCGATATAATCCTTGAACTTCTCGTTGAATTCATCCTTGTTGTCGAAGAAATGAGCATAAGCCGGGTCATTGAGCTGTGACACGAGCTTCTTGCTCCTGAATCTCGTCAGATACGTATCGCGCTGTGCGTCCGTCTTGTCCCAAAACTGGAAGATGACGTAATCGTAATAACCGGCGTCAAATTTTCTCATACAGTGAATGATTTCAGTTGCGCAGCCGAGCTTGCTCTTGCCCGAGATGCGGTGCGCCTCGTTGACGCAGTCGATGAATTTCTTGAAGCTCGCTTTCTTTAGTACTCTCAGCCCGTATTGAAGCTTGTTTTCTCCCATACAAATCCTCATTTCGTAAATTATATATTTTGTTGCCTATCTGATTATTCTAAATCAAATAAACGACATAATTCAACCGTTTATTACACTTTTCCGATATTAAGAGGTAGAGCCTCCGACACATATCTATGATATGATAGGTGGAGATGAATCCGGGATAGCGGGGATAGGAGGTGCATGAGAATGCGCATATTTTCATACGTATATGATTCGCCGATGGGATCGCTGTATCTTTGCGCAGACGACTCGAGGCTTCACGGGATTTGGTCGGATAAGGCTGAAGCAGCCGAGTATATAGACGTCGTGACTGAGAAAGGCGATGATATCATGACAGTAGGTAGGGATGATTGTCCTGACGTAATAGAGCAGACTGCAGCGTGGCTAGATAAGTATTTTGACGGTAAAATACCTGATTGTATGCCGCCGCTTCAGCTGCATGGCTCGAAATTCAGGCAGACCGTATCGCAGATAATGCTCGAGATTCCGTATGGAGAACTTACGACCTACGGTGATATAGCGAAGGATGTCGCTCTCCGTCTGGGTAAGGAACGCATGTCAGCTCAAGCAGTTGGCGGAGCTGTAGGGAGTAACGAATTTTCTATCTTGGTCCCTTGCCACCGTGTAGTTGGAAAGGATGGCAATCTAACCGGGTATGCAGGTGGTATGGATCGCAAGATATATCTGCTTAAGCATGAGGGGGTTGATTTCGAGGAGCATCACCTGTATGTAAGATGATTTTGCCGCTCACAGTCCAGTTAATGGCGCCCGTAGGGCAGATGCTCCTGCACTTGCCGCAGCGGATGCACTCTGTGCTGTTGATGTTATCCGGTACATTGACCTGCATATCGCAGTTGGTCTCGCACTTCATGCAGTTGATACAGCTGTTGTCGTCGACCTCCAGCTGCAGCACGCTGAAGCGGTTGAACAGCGAGTAGACAGCGCCGAGAGGGCAGACGTATTTACAAAAAGGCCGATAAATCATAGTGGATAGGATAACTGTGATCGCCAGCAGGATAACCTTCCAGTCGAAAAGTATGCCAATCACGGCACGCAGAGATTCGTTTTTGATAACCAACGGCAGGCCTGCTTCTATCGTTCCAGCAGGACAGATGAGCTTGCAGAAATAGGGCTCGGAGATTCCGAACTCATTTATCAATGCTGTTGGAAGCGCGATTACGAATACGGCGAGTATCAGGTATTTTGTGTAGCGAAGTATTTTGTCCGGCCTGCGGGGTATGCTCCGTTTGCGAACAGGAAGCTTGTGCAACAGATCCTGAAAGAATCCGAACGGACACAGAAAGCCGCATACAAATCTGCCTAGAAATGCACCTGTGATGAGCAGAAATCCCATAACGTAGTACGAGATGTGATATCTATTGCTGTTTTCAACAGCCTGTAACGCTCCGATAGGACATGCTGTCCCCGCCGCAGGGCATGAGTAGCAGTTGAGTCCCGGTGTGCAGAGTTGCTTGGACTGTCCCTTGTATATCGTGCCGCCTGCATAGTTTGTGACATGCGGGTTGGTAATAAAAGTCGACACCAGCTGTACGAGGTGGCGTCGTATATTGTTAGTCTTCATTATCACGCCCCCCTAACCGATGCCGATGCATTCAAGGCAGACGGTTGCAGCCTTGCCCACCACACTGACGACCTCGTCTCTGCCGATTCCAACTATTAACATAACGATACCAGCCGCAATCAGTGCGACCGGTACCAATCTCCTGTATCTCTTAACCATTTGAATTTCCAATCTGTAGCTGCTGATATGCGTTCTTTACTTATTAATCTTCTTGAGATGAGCTTTCACTTCATTCATGTAGAGTTCAGCCATCTCGTTGTCGTCCTTTGCCTTGAATGTCCCTACCTTAGGTTTTCCGACAAGTTTACCGTCCTTGTCAAAGAAGAAGGTCGAAGGCGTTCCGCTTACGTATTTCAACAGGCTTTTGTTTATAGAATCGCTGTTGACCAGCACTTTTGCAGTCAAGCCCTTCTGAGCTACGATATCCTTCGCCGTATCGGCAGAAACTGCGCCGTCTATGCAGACGGTTACGAACTGGACATTGGCAGGCAGTCGGCTCTTGAGCTTCTCCAGCGCAGGCATTTCCTCAATGCAGTATCCGCAGGTTGTAGACCATACGTTGACTACTGTCATGTCATAACTCTTTAGGTCATCCTGTGTGAATTTCTCTCCGCTGAGTGTAGTAGTTTTGAACTTCCTGAGATTAGCATCTGAACCGCTGTCTTTTGGATTAGAATCGCCCTTGCTGCATCCTGTAAATGATAGTATGAGTGTAAGAATCACTGCTGTTATTGCAACAAATTTGTAATTTTGTAATTTTTTATTCATATATTTTTCAATACTCCTCGTTTATTGTTAGAAATAGCTAAAATATATTATACTATACACATTTTGTATGGATTCAGTATATCATCTGAGTGATGGAATTATAATTTTTTTAAAATCGATTGTGTACTAACAAAAATATAAATAAAAAACATCATTGACCGATGGTGACGAGGGTACTAAAATTATACAATACGGTAAAGGAGAATAAAGACATGAATATAACGGTTTATTGCGGATCTCGCTTTGGCGAGAAATCCGTTTATAAAGATAGAGCTATTGAGCTTGGACACTGGATTGCAGTAAACGGGCACAGCCTTGTATACGGCGGTGGCAACGTCGGTTTGATGGGGACTGTTGCAAATACAGTTCTCAAAGGAGGAGCCAAGGTCTATGGCATTATTCCCGACTTCCTAATGGAGCAGGAGAAGGGGCATGATGGCCTCTATATTCTGGAGGTTGTAAAATCTATGCCGGAACGAAAAACTCGTATGATTAACCTGGGAGATGCGTTTATCGCGCTGCCGGGTGGCCCGGGGACTCTTGAGGAGATATCGGAGATTATCTCTCTACGCAGGCTCAACAGAGTGGATAAACCTTGCATCGTTTATAATATCGACGGATTTTATGAACCGCTCAGAAATCTAATAAGCGAGATGGTAGCGGCAGGCTTCCTGCCGAGCGAAGATTCGAGTAAGTTGGTGTTCGCAGAGAGCCTGGTTGATATAATCAAAGCGCTTTCATGATTCATTTGGAACAGGTGAAAAGATGAAGAGAAAGATATTACCGACTATAATGATTCTGGCAATAAGCATAGCACTGCTGGCAGGCTGTTCCAAGAAGGACGGAAATGACAAGAAGAATAAAGACGGATATACGCATATTTCAGGTAAGGAAGCTGCTGAATTTATCGAAAATGCAGATAAAAACAATGCAAAGATTGTCGATGTAAGAGGCGAAGTTGCTTGGGGAATGGGTCATATTCCAAAGTCGATTCCCATCTGGTATGAGGATTTCGATAAGGGAGAGGTCAAAGAGCTTCCTGACAAGGACCAACCGATACTCCTGTACTGTGATTATGGCGGTCTCAGCAAGAGAGTTGCTAAGCGCATGGTCAAACAGGGATATACTCACGTGTATGAGTTTGACGGATTAAAGGTCTGGAAGGGTAAGGTAGTCGTTTCGGACGAATATAAAGACGTCGAAGAAGCTAATCAGGGTTAGGCGTAGAATGAAGCTAACCATCACGGCGACAACAGCTACTTTTCTACCGTAATCTTCCAAGCCTTGTTGTCCTGTTTGTCGAACTCGAGTACTTTGTGGTTATGCTCTTCGCAATAGCTTGGCAGATTTACCACAGCATCAGGACAAGTAAATTCAACCTCGATAATCTGTCCATATTCGGCTTCTCCAAGAGCCTTCTTAAGCTCCATGAGCGGAAGAGGGCAGTCCATACCCTTAGTATCCAGTTTAATATTTTCCATTATTGTTCCTCCTAAAAAATCTTGGTAAATAAATATCTATATCAACTCAAGCAGTTGTTATTAGCTTCTTGTGGTTTGAGATCCTCGTACGTACAAGAGCCATGCTCCGAACCATATGCCGAGCGTGATGAATAGAAGAGCGAGCCAAGCCCGGGTTGCCAGCTGCGAGGTTGCCACCAGACCGTTTCCTATAAGGCAACCCTTAGCCCAGACAGCTCCGACACCCATGAGCATGCTTCCGATAATGGTGCGAATAACGATTTTTTTATTTGTCTTAACTATCGAAAACTCTTTGCTAATAAATGCAGTAGTAAACGACCCGAGGATGATTCCGATAATCACCAGGTTATCCCAACCGACACCGTCGGTTCTGTTATAAACCACTCATCCGATTGGCTCGGAATGCGTGTGCGTAATCATGTTGAACCACGACAGAACAGGATCTGAAATAGAGATTCCGCCATTTCTGTCGGTGAGGTTGCTGAAATAAAACGCGGTTCCCATTACAATTCCGATGAGCACAACGGTAACTTCGCGGCTCCAAATCTTCTCGCAGAAAACATGACGCAATCCCGCGTACCTCTGTGGCAGCTTGTATTTGGGCTTGTGGCTTCTGTAGTGCCTGATCATGACGACATAGAGCACGACGACAAGCGGCACGAAAACAATCAGAGGGGAGATTGGCATATCGAAGAGATCGATATCGTACACTTCTTTGAATCCCATCAGCTTCTGAGTAAATGGTTTGAAAACCCATTTATTTGTAAAAAACTCAGTTATTGCAAATACGATGAGAGACAGTATTCCGATTATTCGCCCATCACCAACCTTTACGAGAGTGCTTGTGATGCAGCCGTTCGTCATCACGGCACCGATTCCAAAGATGAAGCCTCCTATTGGCACTGCGATTAATGAGTAACAACCGAAAAATGGCGTTGTAATTACACCGCTTCCAACCAGCAGATGATATAAGACACCTTCGGTTGCGATGACTGCGAGGATTAGCACAGCGTTATAGTATTTCTTTTCAAGGTAAATATCTCGTATAGTTCCTGTCGGACAGAAGCGTCCTCTTTTGAGCAGAAATCCAAAGAGCAATCCTATAAATAAACCGGATATTTTAAATATCACAGTGCTTCTCCTTTCTGATTTCCTTTGAGATGTTATTATATAAAATTTATATACTTCTTAATATAACCATAGAGAAAATTAATACAGTATCATTGTAAATTAAACTTTTCTATTTGCAAATGGTGGATCTTTTCTGATTGACTTTGTACCTTGTGACAGCTATAATGATTTACGTTATAAATTGTTAACAGTGTTAAATATTAAGGTAGATAATAATTTTACACGTGTGGAGGAGATCGAGTGAAGGAATATCAATCAAAATTGCTGCTGCAGATGCACAGCTTTCGTAAGGTCAAATTCTGGAAACTAGTTCCGGAGCTGAGCCCAAGTGAGCATATGCTTATTAATTCATTGTGTATATGCGAATCAGGCAGGCAGAATTCCGGCAAGTGCGGGAGCTTCAGTGAGATAGCTGATCTGAAGATTTCGGACATGAAAGGCGTCAAGGTATCAGAGCTGGCAAGGAGCATTCATATACCTATGTCGGGTGTGTCTAGGATGCTGGCATCCCTCGAGGAGCGCGGTATCATCGAAAGGCGGGTGGATCTGAATGATCGCAGGAATACGCTGGTGTTTTTTACCGAGAATGGATTTAACAAGGCCAAGGAATACAGGGATGTCTTCGACAAGTACCTGGATGCTGTATTTGAGAAATTCGGAAAAGATAAGGCAACACAGCTTATGACGTTGCTCGAGGAGCTGTCGGATGTTGCCAAAGAGGAGCTCGACAAGATCCTGGATGAATCATGCGTAGAAGTAGGTAGAGAAGGTAGGAAGGATAAATAGATGAGAAAGCTTATCAAGAATCTCAAGGCATATAAGCTTGCTGTTACAGTGCTTCTGATTACACTGATAATTCAGGCGTTTGGCGATATCTCGATTCCGAGCTATATGCAGGATATGATTGATACGGGTGTGCAGAACAGGGGTGTGGAACACATTCTGCCTAGCAAGATGACTGCGGACGAATACATTGAAGCGCAGATATTTATGACTGATAGCGAGAAGGAAAGCTGGCAGGGAGCGTATGAAAAATCAGGCGACAACTACAGTCTCAAGATTAAGGGAGACAAGAAGCTGGGGAATTTGGACGATAAGCTGCTCAAACCGATAGTGCTCACATATCAGCTGGGACACATGACCGTCAAGCAGTTCAAGCAGACAGCTAAGGAGCAGCTTACGACCAATCCGCGGACGAAGGCGATTGCAGATCGTATTGACGATATGTCGGTAGAAGAGATTGCCAAGCTGCTGCATATGGACATCAAATCCTTCGAGGCCAAGGACCAGAACGGCAAGACACACACATACATCGATATGCGTCCAGTCATCCAGTCGATGATCGAGAGCGGACAGATGGATGCAGCTAAAATTAATGATTCCAAGAAACGGATGGATGAGACTATCTCTGCGGTAGGAAACAGGACGCTCAAATCGATGGGCATTGCCTATGCGACGAATGCTGCGGAGTCAGCAGGAGTTAATATCAATCAGATTCAGAGATCATACCTTTGGACGACCGGCTTCAAGATGATGTTGATGACGCTCGTCATGATGATCGCTGCTGCGCTGGCATCGTACATCGCATCGAGAGTCGGAGCAGGTGTCGGCAAGACACTAAGACATGATATTTTCAAGAAGGTAATGAGCTTTTCCAACACCGAGATGGACAGCTTCCGGACTTCATCGCTGATTACTAGAGCTACCAACGATGTGCAGCAGGTGCAGATGGTGACAACGATTATGTTGAGAATGGTACTGTACGCGCCGGTGCTTGCGGGCTGGGGTATAGTCAAGGTAGCGCAGACAAGAGCTCAAATGAGTTACGTGATCGCCGTAGGCGTGGCGATAGTAATAGTGTTTGTAGTTACGCTGATGATAATTGCTCTGCCCAAATTCCGTATCATGCAGGAACTGGTAGATGCTCTAAATAGCGTGTCGCGTTCTATACTGACCGGAATTCCGGTCATACGAGCTTTCGGCAGGGAGCGTTCTGCCGAAGCGCGTTTCGATAAGGCCAATGTAGATCTAAAGAGAACTCAGCTGTTTACTAACAGAGTTATGACATTTATGCAGCCAATCATGGTTCTGATTATGAATATACTGGGGGTAGCGATCATCTGGATTGCTTCCCATAGGATCGATACAGGTGATATGCAGGTGGGTGCTATGACAGCGTTTCTCGCATACTCAATGATGATAGTCATGGCCTTCATGATTATCACAGTTATGTCTATCATCCTTCCTAGAGCAGGCGTTGCGGCCGGCAGAATCGATGAGGTCATAAATTCCAAGTCCTCTGTGCTGAACCGAAAGGATGCTGTAGATATAAGGGAGAGTAAGGGTAGGCTGGAGTTCGATAACGTATCGTTCAGATATGCAAATGCAGAGGATGATGTAGTGTCAGGCATCAGCTTTACTGCGGAGCCTGGGCAGACGACGGCAATCATCGGCAGTACCGGTTCCGGCAAGAGCACGATTGTCAATCTGATACCCAGATTCTTTGATGTCACATCAGGAGCAATTCGTCTAGATGGCAGGGACATTAGAGATATCACAATCAATTCGCTGAGAGATCAAATTGGATTTGTTCCGCAGAAGGGAATCCTTTTCTCGGGCACTATCGATTCAAATATCAGATTTGGTAATGAGAAAGCCACAGCGGCACAGGTAGAGAAGGCGGCAGAAGTTGCGCAGGCGATGGAGTTTATCGAAGAGAAGGAAGAGAAATTTGACAGCCCTATAGCACAGGGCGGATCCAATGTATCTGGAGGACAGAAGCAGCGACTATCCATCGCGAGAGCGATTGTCAAGAACCCGAAGATTATGGTTTTTGATGACAGCTTTTCAGCTCTCGATATGAAGACTGACGCCAAACTCAGAAGAGTGCTTGCCAAGTACGCAAAGGATGCTACCAAGATTATCGTCGCGCAGAGAGTCGGCACAATCATGGATGCTGAGCAGATTATCGTACTTGATGAAGGAGAGATCGTGGGCAAGGGCAGACACAAGGATCTGCTCAAGACCTGTGAGGTATACAGGCAAATCGCTGAATCCCAGCTATCTAAGAGCGAATTGGAGGTGGAATAATGGAAGATAACAGGCAGAATCAGGGACCGGCTCCAATAAAAAGAAGGGGGCATGGTACGGGTGGCAATATGTCTTTTGAAAAGCCAAAGAATCTCGGCAAGTCGATGAAGGATATCATCCTTTACAGCGGCAGATATAAGTTTGCTATCATGATTGTAATTCTGTTTGCAGCTGCCGGAACTGTATTTCAGGTTATAGGGCCTAAGGTTATGGGGCGTGCTACGACCGTGCTGGCAGAAGGCTTGATGCACAAGATCAAAGGTACGGGTGGTATCGATTTTGACAGCATTTGGAAGATTCTGGCGATAACAGCCGCTCTGTATGGGATCAGTGCACTATGCAGCTTCATTCAGGGCTGGATTATGACCGGTGTCACACAGAAAATCGTATATAACATGCGCCGAGACATCTCCGAGAAAATCAACCGTATGCCCATGAAGTATTTTGAGAGTCACCAGTACGGTGAGGTGCTGTCGAGGATCACCAATGACGTAGATACGCTGGGGACCGGCTTGAACCAGAGCGTTACGATGATTCTCACCTCCGTTGCAACGATTATCGGCGTAATAGTTATGATGCTCACAATTTCACCGTTGATGACTCTAATCGCAGTTATTACAATTCCGGTTTCGGGTGTGCTGCTCGGAATCATCATCAAGCTGTCGCAAAAGCATTTTAAGACCCAGCAGAAGTACCTTGGAATCATCAACGGACAGGTAGAAGAAAATTTTGCAGGCCAGTTGGTAATCAAGGCATTCAACAAGGAAGCTTCCGTTGAGAAGATCTTCAACGATACTAACGATGTGCTGTACGACTCCGCGTGGAAGTCACAGTTCATATCCGGAATCATGCAGCCTGTAATGATGTTTGTTGGAAACCTCGGATACGTTGGTGTTGCTATATCCGGAGCACTTCTGGCTGTAAAAAATATGATTGGCATTGGAGACATTCAGGCATTTATACAGTATGTGCGCAACCTGACGCAACCTCTGTCGCAGGTGTCCCAGGTAATGAATCAGGTGCAATCAATGGGAGCTGCAGCCGAGCGTGTATTCGAGTTCCTTGCAGAGGAAGAAGAGTCTCCGGATCCCGTTGATGCACTCGAAGATACAGATGTGAAGGGATATGTTGAGTTCGATCACGTTAGATTTGGATACAACCCCGATCAGGTCATCATTAAGGACTTCAGCGCAAGCGTTAAGCCCGGACAGAAGATAGCTATTGTCGGACCTACGGGTGCCGGCAAGACTACAATAGTTAAACTGCTGATGAGGTTCTACGATGTAAATTCAGGTTCGATTAAAATCGACGGCGAAGATATCCGCAGGATGAGCCGACACGGTCTCAGAGACAATGTCGCAATGGTGCTTCAGGACACTTGGCTATACTCCGACACAATTATGGAGAATATCAGGTATGGAAATCTCGATGCGACAGATGAAGAGGTTGTCGCAGCTGCCAAGGCGGCGCGAGCGCATCGCTTCATCAAGACATTGCCGGGCAGCTATAGCATGAAGCTCAACGAAGATGCGACCAACATTTCAGAGGGTCAGAAGCAGCTGCTCACAATTGCCAGGGCAATTCTTGCAGACCGCAAGCTGCTAATACTCGACGAGGCCACGTCTTCAGTCGATACACGTACTGAGGTGAGAATTCAGGAAGCGATGGACAATCTCATGAAGGGGCGCACAACATTTGTAATAGCGCACAGACTTTCGACTATTAGAAACGCTGACCTCATACTGGTGATGAACCACGGAGATATCATCGAGCAGGGCACACACGACGAGCTATTGGCTCGGAACGGTGCATATGCGGATTTGTACAACTCGCAGTTTGACGAAGTGGAGGCATCATAGATGGGTGAAGCACGAGGTAAGAGGTGTGACTTTAGGCGTCAGCCGGATAAATAGCATGATATATAAAATGGCGGAGCAATAACTCTGCCATTTTATATATTCGGATTATATTTGTTCTAAACTAGATTCTGATCTTAGCTACGTAGCGAGCATTTCCGGGCAGCTTGAGATCTCTTCCTGCATCCTCAAAGCTCCACATCCTGACGTTTGCTCTAGTAGAATCGAGAACTGCATAGAAGTTGAACATCGCAATTCCGTAGTTGAGAAGTGCGTCCTCAGCAGTTGTCAGCTCGTCCTTGAGTCCGATTAACGATATAATATCATCATCGACAATTACTCTGTATGGCTGACGGTTGAAGAACGACTGGGCTACAGCGATTGACAGCAGCGCATCCTCAAGCTCTGTATACAGAAGCTCCATGTTAACAGGCTCACCATACACCTTGGAGAAGAGAAGGTCGTTCATGCTGATCTTAGGAGCAGCCTTGTTCTCGCGAGTTACCATCTTGACGTTTGATGGGCTCTTGATATCGAGGCGAACGTCCTTGACAGCCTTGTTGCCATGTCCAAACGCAATAAATACTGCCAGCTTCTTATCGGTCTCCACTCCGATTCCCTGTGCAGCTGCCTCTGCATCGTTGACTGTCAGCCAGCAGGCATCGAGACCTAGCTGAGTCAGCTTGAGCGTAAGACCCTGAGCGATAAATCCTGCGTTCTCCAGATAGTGAGGAGCTTCCTCTGAGAAGAGAGCCAGGTATCTAGGGGCCTGAACCGTGAAGCCGTTGTAGCCGACACTCTTGCCAACAGCTTCAGCTACGCTGCCCTCTAGTATGTGAAGCTCTGTAGCGACATCGGGAAGCAGTCTTGGAACCAGTTCGTTGTATTCCGTAATCTCTGTTAGCGCAGCCGTGTCAACATCTGTATCAGCGAAATCGCGGCACGACTGGCGGCGAGATACAATCTCATCATAATATCTTAAGTATTCCATATAATTCTCCTTTCAAGTCCATACATGGACTAATGATATCAATTTTGCACAACTAGTACAAGACGGATAATGAAGTTTATTTATTAAGTATTATAAAAATACAATGGCACGGACAGGACACACCGGCGCGCAGTAACCGCAGCGCACACACTTGTCTACGTTGATTTCGGCCAGACCGTTTTTATTCCAGAATATCGCCTCGCTGACACATCTGGCTTTGCATGTTCCGCATCCTTCGCAGTCACTCTGGTCTACCATCATGCGTTTACGGCTGATGTCAGGGTGATAGGCTATATCCAGTCTACTCTCAAAGTACTCGACCGCTGTATCAACCTCATCATAGCTGCCCATGCCGATCATCACTGCTTCTACCCCCTCGAGTGAGGTCACGTAATCCAGACAGTCCACGTAGTTCTCGATTAGGTTTCCACCACCAAATGCCTTCATCGTAAACACGCCAATTCCCAGCTTAGAGCATTTGTTAATGGCCTTCGCCATCTGCTCCCTGGTTCCTGATTCTTCGCCATTTCTGATACCCATGCCGGATTTGTTGATGAGTGGAAAGACCACATCGCAGGAAGGTATATCTGCCATTGCAATGCAGGCGTCAATATGATGGGTTGAGATACCTATAGCCTTGATAAGACCCGCGGCTTTTTTGTCCCGGAGAGCCTGCCATGCATCGGCGCGAGCCCGGAGATCATTAATCCCACGCACCTCATGCAGCAGAAATATGTCTATCTGCTCCAGCCCCAGCTTTTCGAGACACTCATCGACCGCAGCTGAAGCTCCGTCATATCCTGGCTCCAGCGTCTTGCTGCATATCACAGGAAGCTCAAGAGAGCTGTCGGTTTTTATCTCATCCAGGGCAGGGCGCAGATATCTATACGTATCATAGTACTGCGCTGTATCGAGAAAATTTATGCCGCTTCGCACCGCATACACGATGAGCCGAGCACCTTCATCAAGCGACAGGTTCTTTTGTGAAAAGCCCATGGTGAGGGTCCCCATTCCTACGGGTGATACGTGTATATTTGTATTTCCTAATCTAATTCTGTTCATATTATGATTTTAACACGCAATTAATGTATAATACACGTTAAGTTTGACTTCATTAGCGTGTCTGATTTTATTTAAATATATTGGAACTACAGGGGAGTTTGATGTCGTTAAAAGGGTATAATTTGCAATTCCTTAAAAAAGATATTCCTACCGGAATTATAATAGCATTGGTGTCTATTCCGATTTCTATCGGATATTCGCTTGTTGCGGGGTTACCTCCGGTATATGGCCTGTATGGATCATTGCTGCCGATTCTCGCATATGGACTCATCACCAGTTCACCGAGATTCGTCTTTGGCGTGGATGCGGCACCTGCCGCACTGGTCGGTGGGATGCTGTATTCAATGGGCGTTGCCTTTCAGTCGGATGATGCAATCAGGCTCGTACCGGTGATCACGCTGTTGACGGCAGCTTGGATTTTGATCGCCAGACTGATAGGACTCGGCAAACTGGTAAGGTTTATATCCTCGCCGGTTATGGGTGGATTTATCACCGGAATATGCTGTACGATTATCCTTATGCAGATACCTAAACTGTATGGCGGAGACTCGGGACGTGGCGAGCTGTATGAACTGATGATTCACATTTACAATACTATGGTGACTAACGTCCACATCCCTTCGCTGATTTTGGGGGCCGGAACAATTGCAGTCATAATGATCTCCAGAAAATTCATACCGGCCGTTCCGATGAGTGCGGTAATGATGTTCATCGGGGCAGGGATTACTTATGTGATGCACCTTGAGAGCTATGGAGTAAAGCTGCTGCCTTCGGTGCGTTCAGGGTTACCCTCGCTTGCGATACCGGATCTGTCGCTTCTGCATGGCAACGTCAGAACGATGATGCTGCAGACGTTGATTATTGCAATTGTAATCATCTCTGAGACATTGCTGGCTACGAATAATTTTGCACTCAAATACGATGACAGGATAGATAACAACAGGGAGATAATTGCGTATGCAGTCGGAAATCTTGCGGGGGCACTAGTCGGATGCTGTCCGGTAAACGGCAGTGTGTCGAGGAGCAACATTGCCGATCAATTTGGTGTAAAGTCTCAGGTGATGTCCATATCCGCGGCCGCTACGATGATGCTTATTCTGCTATTTGGAACGGGCTTCATCCACCTGCTGCCGGTTCCGGTGCTCACCGGCATCGTCATCTCGGCGCTGATCAGCAGCACAGAGTTCAGTCTCGCAGCTACGCTGCACAAGGTTGATAAGACCGAATGGAAGATTTTCTATGTCGTAATGTTCACCGTGCTGATCTTCGGGACCATCTACGGAGTGTTGGTCGGCATCATCATGTCGTTCGTCACAGTTATCATCAGGGCTTCAAATCCTCCTAGGAGCAGGCTTGGATATATTCAGGAAAAGGATCAGTTCTATCCGGTAGATAGAACTACCGGGACGAGGGAAATCAAAGGAGCATTGATATATAGATTTGGCGGAGCACTGTTCTTTGCAAATGCCAATACCATCAAGGAAGAGATAGATGACCTGGTTACCGATGATATTAAGGCTGTCATAATTGAGGCCAGCGGTATCACCAGCATTGATGTCACCGCAGTGGAGAGGTTAATGATCCTCTACAACAAGTACAAGGAGCGTGGTGTCAAGCTGTTCCTGACTGAGCATTCGGGTAACCTCAACGATCAGCTGCGTGCATTCGGTGCAGAGCAGATGTTTAAGGATTACGCGATAGTGCCACATATCTATCAGGCGTTAAAATCCGTAGGGATCACCAAACCGTATGAGCTCGGCGACTGCGAGGGAGATATATGTTACCTGCCTATAAGCGGCTCGGCGGGGAGCTCGCAGATTGCTGAATTCGAGTGGGCATATGGTGACCAGGCTGAAGCTCGTATGGAAGAGGTTGCAAATTCACTCGCTGATAAGCTGATTACGCTTGAGACGGTTGATGATGAGATGATTCGTGAGGTTGAACGCAACGCTCTTGGCAGTAACTGGAGTGAGATTGATGAGGAAAAGTTCCTCGATTTCCTGGAATTTCAGTTAGCTCATCTGTTGGAATTGGGCAAAATTGACCCCGATAAGTTCCAGCGCGTGCGCGAAAAAATACTGCTGTATCATGCTAAGCTCGATTCGCAGATTAACGACAGAAACTCAGATGAGCTGGATAAGATCATCAAGACGAGAATGGTTCGTGAGGAGCAGTTTAAGAGCAGGTTCCCGGCGGCGTATCACGCATTCGCTGAGGAACGGGCAAGGCACAGGGAAATTCTTAAAAACAAGTATCCTGAGATTTTGGAGAGAATCAAGAGACTTCGTGCGGAGGGCCCGTATGCATCGCAGCCGCGTGAGAAGCCGGAACAGGACAAGAGCTCGTTCCCGGTTCTTCACGAGCTGGAACAGTTTGTTGACGGGGTCAAGGATTATTTCCACCTCAAGAACTAGCTTAAAAATTGCATTGCAGTATTTATAGAGGCTATAATTATCATGTAGCTTAAGAAAGGCAGGATATGAGACTTTATGTTCTTAGACATGGTCAGACACAGCTGAACAGTGAGCGTAGATTGCAGGGGCATATGCAGACTGAACTCAATGATGTCGGTATAGCGCAGGCTGAGATGGTTGCCTCGATACTGAATGACAAGGGTATAAAGTTCGATAGGATATATAGCAGTCCACTCGAGAGGGCGATTAGGACAGGGGAAATTGCAACAGGCGTCTCAAGAGAAAGATTCGTCATAGACCATAATCTGACTGAGATTGATTTTGGTATCAACGAGGGTCGCAAGTACGATGAACTGCAGGGTGCATCAGGCAACATCTTTCTATCACCGGAGACATATCTGCCTCCTGAGGGGGGTGAATCACTCGAGTCGCTGCTCAACCGCATGAAGCATTTTCTGGAGAGGATGCGCGATGAAGAGTGTGAAGGCAATGTGCTGGCAGTCTCACACGGAACTGCGATCCACATGATTCTGTTATACCTTAGAGGTATGTCATTGAGCGAGCTCTGGACTGAGCACGTCGGGAATTGCAATGTGACGGTGATTGACATTGATGACCGGGAGATGAAGATAAGAGATGATCTGCAGATAGCGACTGACAGCTGTATCAAATAACAATTGTCAGGATATGCCGCGGCAGTTTAGACAATCTTCGGCGATGATATAGTTAAAATTTGTATTATATATAAATCACATGCAGAAGGGAGTAAGACATGAGAGCAGTAATTGACGTTGGCGGAGGCACCAGGGACATCTTCGGGGCCGGAGTATTCGATTATTTCCTTGAGCACGGAGTGACATTTGACAGATGCTACGGAGTGTCGGCGGGGGGTGCCAATATCGCATCGTTTATTGCCGGACAGCAGTTCAGAAACTATGAGTTTTATACTGAGTATGCGATGCGCAAGGAGTACATGAGCTTTGATAATTTCATCAAGACCGGCTCGTATGTAGACCTCGATTATGTCTATGGAACTCTATCAAACAGCTATGGCGAGTATCCGTTAGACTACGAGGCTTTTAAGGAGAATCCCGCAGAGTTTATACTGGTGGCTACAGAGGCTAAGACCGGAGAAACGAAGTACTTCACGAAGGATGATATAAGCAAGAATAACTATGCGCCGCTCAACGCTTCAAGCTGTGTGCCTGTAGTTAACAAGCCATACGAGATAAATGACGTTGAATATTTTGACGGCGGGTTGGCTGATCCCATTCCATATAAGAAAGCGTTAGAGGACGGCTGCGATGAATTTGTAATCATTCTCACCAGACCTAGGAACGGACGTCGTGATAATGCCAAGGACAAGAGAATAGCACAGGTGCTGGCGAGACAGTATCCAAAGGCGGCAGAGCTGCTGGAAAACAGAGCAGAGCTATACAATGAACAGCTGGATGCGGTCAATTTACTTGAGGCTCAGGGCAAGGCGACGATTATCGCTCCTGATAGCATCGGTAAGCTCAAGACTCTGACCAAGGATCTTGATATGCTCAAGAATCTTTATAGAAAGGGACTTGTGGCTGCTAAATACGCAGGGCTGGACAGCTAGAGCATTGTGTCTATTCCTGTAGAACTAAACTATACCATGAATTGGGATGCGGCCTCGCTTGTTTACTAAGGGCAGCTGTATGAAGGCATTGCCAATCGAAGCAAGGTGCATATGTAAAACAAAGCTGCGATACAACGAAAACAGACCGGAGCCAATCGGTTCCGGTCTGTTTTCGTTGATGTGCGTTTAATTTCATTTGATGTCGGTATTGTTATTTTCTACTGTTCGATTGTGTTCATAAATCTGCGCAGCAGCCTAAACAGCGTGGCAGCCTCGTCATCCGTCAGGCTTACGCAAGCGCGAATCTCCTGCGGTACAGACAGTGCCTCTTCGCGAAGAGCCATTCCCTTGTCTGTAACCTTGATGATGAGATTGCGTTCATCCTTTACAGAACGAGTTCTGGTTAGATATCCCTTAGATTCAAGCTTCTTGAGCAGTGGAGTCAGCGTTCCGGAATCCAGAAAGAGCTTGTCTCCAAGCTCCTTAACACTGAGTTCTCGGAATTCCCAGAGCACCATCATTGTGATGTACTGGGTATATGTAAGATCCAGCTTGCTTAGGAATGGCTTGTATCTGCGAGTGATCTCCTTTGAGCACGCATACAGCGGAAAGCATAGCTGTTTATCTAGCTTCAGGTTGTCATATTTGTTCATCAGTCTTCCTCCTAATTGTTCAGACACTGTATACAACATACTCTCTCGGAATATCTTGTTGTATACAATTAAATTTAGTTTATATTAGTTGCATTAAAGTGTCAATAATTATTTATGCAAACATTCAAAAAAACAGTCATTTTCTTTTGTTGTCTTAACGAAGCATTGTGTTAGAATATTAAAAGTGGGAGTAGAGAGATGAGCGAAGTGATGAAAATTGCCCGCAAGCTTGTGAAGCGGGGGTATCTTGAACACGATGAATATGCAAGGCTACTCGCAAACAGGAACGACAAAGTACGTGAGTACCTCCGCAGCACCGCGCAGGAAATTGCGATTGAAAACTATGGTCATGATATATTTCTCAGAGGCATCATCGAGTTTACAAATACATGCAGAAATGATTGTTATTACTGTGGCATTAGGAAGAGTAACGGTAAGGTTGACAGATACAGGTTGAACCCGGATCGGATTTTACACTGCTGTGAGATTGGTTACCGCATTGGCCTTCGCACATTTGTGCTTCAGGGGGGAGAGGATCCATATTTTACGGATGACCGCATGTGCGAGCTTATTAGAGGAATAAAATCAAAATACCCGGATTGCGCTATCACGCTTTCGATAGGAGAGAAGGAAAGAGAGAGCTACGAGCGTTACTTTGAAGCAGGTGCAGATAGATTCCTACTCAGACATGAGACCGCAGATGCTGATCACTACAGCAAATTGCATCCCGAAACACTGTCGTTGGAGCATCGTATGAAATGTCTAAATACGCTCAAGGATATCGGCTACCAGGTAGGAGCCGGTTTTATGGTCGGATCACCCGGACAGACCTATGATACTGTGGCAAGCGACTTCGAGTATCTTCACAGTCTCAATCCGCATATGATAGGAATTGGGCCGTTTATTCACCACTATGATACGCCTTTTAGGGACGAGCCGGATGGGACAGTGGAGATGACACTATACTGTCTCAGCATATTGCGCATCATGTTTCCAGAGGTGCTCTTACCGGCTACAACAGCGCTCGGCACTATAGATGAGAAAGGCAGGGAGAAGGGCGTGCTCGCGGGGGCAAACGTAATCATGCCAAGCCTTTCGCCGGATGATATTAGGGGGAAATACCTGATCTATGATGGCAAGGCAGGAGTCGATGATGAGGCGGAGGCAGGACGTAAGCTGCTCGATGGCAAACTCGCCAAGATAGGATACAGAACCGTTACAGAGCGTGGAGATTACAAGGGGTGGAATAGGACACAGAATTCAATTCGGAGTTGATCGGTAATCAGTTCACGAATTGTTTCTATAGATAGTTATATTCATAGACACAGATTTATTCATTTTGGAGGTGCTTGATGGATAAAGAAACACGTCCGTATATCGCTTGGGATATCGTACAGGATTTTATGGTCAAGGCGTTTATTCAGCTTGGAGTTCCCGAAGCTGACGCTGCTATCTGTGCGGATGTCCTCATGGAGAGTGACAGAAGAGGTATCGAGAGTCACGGGGTCAATAGATTTAAGCCGATCTATGTAGATCGTATCAACAAAGGGATACTCAACCCTGTCACCAAGGTAGATATCATCAGAGAGTCTCCAACTACTGCTGTGCTGGATGCTAATGACGGCATAGGTATGGTAGCCGGCAAGATGGCAATGGATATGGCTGTCGAGAAGGCCGGGAAATACGGCACTGCGTGCGTTGCTGTTAGAAACTCCTCGCATTATGGAATTGCAGGCTATTGGTCATCGATGGCTACAGATGTGGGAATGATCGGAATTACCGGAACCAATGCCAGACCATCCATCGCACCGACCTTCGGCGTCGAAAATATGCTGGGAACCAACCCGCTGACAATCGGAATTCCGACAGACGAGGGAAATCCGTTTCTCATCGACTGTGCGACTTCAATTACGCAGAGA
Source organism: Mogibacterium sp. CM50 (assembly GCF_000293155.1). NCBI lineage: Bacteria > Bacillati > Bacillota > Clostridia > Peptostreptococcales > Anaerovoracaceae > Mogibacterium > Mogibacterium sp. CM50. The sequence goes on from NZ_ALNL01000035.1 coordinate 21,213, forward strand.
GGTAAGTTGGAATTCTATGAACGCACAGGTAAGGATACACCGGCAGGAATGGTAATCGGTAGAGACGGATCTGCATTGACAGATACGTCGTATATTCTCAAGGCTCTAAATTCCGGAGAGGCTGCCCTCGCCCCGCTTGGCGGAATCGGTGAGGAAATGGGCGGATATAAGGGCTACAGCTACGCGACAGCGGTTGAGCTGCTGTCGGCAGCTCTATCCGGCGGACTCTTCCTCAAGAATCTGACTTGCTTCAATGAGAATGGCGAGCTCAGACCATATCATCTTGGCCATTTCTTCATTGTCATCGACCCGGAGGCGATGATAGGCAGAGAAGTCTGCGAAAAGACTGCCGGAGACATTTTGAGAGCGCTCAGAGCTTCGCAGAAGGCGCCCGGTGAGGAAAGAATCTATACTGCAGGTGAGAAGGAATGGGATATCAAAGAATTCCGCAAAGACAAAGGTGTTCCGATGGGAGAAGCTGTACAGCGCGAGTTTATCGAGGTTCGTGACTCGCTCGGCATTAATTTTAAATTCCCGTTTGAATAGAGATATTTGAAAAGTTGTTGAAGAAAGGTAAAAGGAGGCTGGATGATTAGGTTAGCTATTAACGGATTCGGTCGTATCGGCAGACTTGCATTCAGACGCGTAATGGAGACGGATGGCTTTAAGGTTGTCGCGATAAACGATTTGACCTCGCCCTCTATGCTCGCTTATCTGCTGAAGTATGACAGCGTGCAGGGCTCGTACCTAGGTCACACTGTTGAGCACGATGAGGAGTCGATTACTGTCGACGGCAAAAGGATAACCATTTACAAGGAAGCGGATGCTCACAGGCTTCCCTGGGAGGAGCTCAATATCGACGTTGTGCTCGAGTGCACCGGATTATACACTTCCAAGGAGAAGTCGCAGGCCCACATCGACGCAGGCGCCAAAAAGGTTCTGATCTCTGCACCGGCAGGCAATGATCTCAAGACTGTCGTTTACGGAGTCAACCACGAGACTCTGACAGCGGATGACAAGATTGTTTCGGGAGCATCCTGCACTACTAACTGTCTGGCGCCTATGGCAAAGGCACTTGCCGGCTATAGAGAGCTGCGTACAGGCTTCATGACCACCATTCATGCATACACCGGTAATCAGAAGCTGCTCGATGCCCCTGACAAGAGCTTGAAGTACAGGCGGTCAAGAGCTGCTGCCATCAACATCGTTCCTACTAGTACAGGAGCGGCACAGGCAATCGGTAACGTAATCCCGGAGCTCGCCGGCAAGCTAATTGGATCGGCACAGAGAGTTCCGGTTGCAACAGGCTCAATCACCATCCTGGATGCAACCCTTAAGGATGAGACCGATTCCGTAAGTGTAGATGGAATCAATGCAGCGATGAGGGCAGCACAGGATCAGTCGTTTGGATACAATGAGGATGAGATTGTTTCGGCTGACGTGATCGGTATGAGCTGGGGTTCTCTGTTTGATGCAACTCAGACACTCGCTCAGAAGTGCGGAACTCATATCTATGAGGTCAGAGTAGTGGCTTGGTATGATAATGAGATGAGCTATGTGAGCCAGCTGATCAGAACTCTCGCATATATGGCAAGGCTGGAATAGATGCAGTAACTATCAAGCCATACGGTATCGATACCTGACGATATTGACCGTAAACAGCAAAGGTAAATATGGATAATAGATTAGTTTAAGGAGATTATTTGACTATGGAAGTAAAGGAAGCAAGGCAATATGTCGTAGACAGATTGGAGTATGCATTTAAGCCTGATTCAATCGCTGTGATTGGGGCAAGCCGCAACGAGACTAAAGTTGGTTTCAAGGTGATTCAAGGGCTCAGAAAGTGCGGATACGAAGGCGAGCTATATCCTATCAACATCAAGGCAACTGAGGTTGCAGGAATCCCTGCTTACAAAAATATCAATGATGTTCCTGAAGATGTAGATTTAGCGTTTATATCGCTGCCGGCAACGGGTGTATTTGATGCACTTAAGGATTGTGTCGAGAAAAAAGTCAAGATTGCGGTAGTGTCATCATCCGGATTTAAGGAGGTTGGAAACGGGGATTTGCAGAATGAGATTACTGACTTCTGCCGCGAACACGAGTTGCCGCTGATTGGCCCTAATCTTGTAGGAATAGGAACTCCATATCACGATTTCAACTGTGGATTTATTCCATATCTTCCCAATAAGGGTCCTGTAGCACTTATCTCACAGTCGGGATCCAATCTTCTCGCAGCACTTGGAGCTTCGCAGCTGGATCATTTCGGCATCAGCATGTTCGTAGGACTTGGCAACAAGGCAGACGTCGACTTCTGTGAGATGATTAAGTATGCAGATAATGAACCTAACACCAAGTGCATAGCCGTTTACATAGAGGCGCTGGACAGCCCCGAAGCTTTCAAAAAAGCCTGCCTGGAGTGTGAGAAACCAATAACTGCTGTCAAGGTCGGAGCTTCTAAGATTGGAGTTAAGGCTGCATTTGCACACACCGCATCTGAAAATAGGGGCCATTCAAATGCAGAGTACGATCAGTTGTTTGAAGAGTCCGGAGTTCTACGTGAGAACACCTGGCAGGAATTCCTCGATACTTCTCTTGCGCTTGGAAACTGCCCTCCTTTGAGAGGCGACAATGTTGTGATTATAACTAATGGAGGAGGCGCCGGGCTTCTTGCTGCAGACCATTTTGAGAGACTGGGGATGCCGATCAAGGAGCTTAAAGAGATTTCACCGGAGCTGCGCGATAATATCAGAAGCTACATGCCGGCGTTCGGATCGCCACTCAACCCTGTTGATATCAGCGGAACTGCTACTTCTGATATGTATGGCGGCGCGCTCAAGACTGCATACAGGGATGAGAATGTGGATGGAATCATGATTTCAGTCTGCCCGACAGCTGTAACGGACGTCGAGGCAATTACAGAGACCGTAATTAATATTTACAGGCAGTACAAGAATCTTGGAAAGCCTTTTATCATGGAGTGCCAGGGTGGAAATGAGTGCAGAAATGCTATCATGAAGCTGAGAGACAGCGGTATTCCTGCCTACTCAACACCTGAGCAGGCTGTAAATGCAATGGTTGCACTCAGGAGATATAGTCATATCATGAACAAGAAGGAACAGCTGATTAAGAATATTTAATCAAAAGGCATCATCGTTATTGCGTAAATTGAGATGGGCGATGCAGAGATGCGGATAACACCCCTGCATCACCTTTAAAAGGGATGAGTATGAACGGAGACAAACTATTCAGGCTGCTGATGATATTGTGCCTGGCAATGGGCATCATGGGATTAACTGTGGGGAAATTTATTCTTGGCGGTATTTTTATCGGTCTCGCCGTTGCTGTATGGCTGACGACTGGCGGCAAGCACTACAATGATCGTAACATATATGACAAAATCGTTGAGGATAGCGAGGCAATCACTATCGAGCACATATACGAACGACTTAAGAATCTCGATACATGCCTAGGACGACCTTGGATGGGTCACAATACTTTCACCAAGGATGCGGCAATTAACTTTGGACCTAGCCCTTTCAAGGATTTCATCACGATATATAAGGATAAGAAAAATATCATACTTAAGAGCAGTACAGAGCTTGAGCACTTGGTGCGAGACAAAGCGAGCGAAGCTTATTTTAAAGAGCTCCTCGACACCAAGAGTATGAAGGTCACGCCTGAAGCATACTCTAATTTTGCAAGCTGGAAGCTGATGACTACCGTTCTGGTGGACGATCTGACCGAGATCGTTAAGGCTCTCAAGGAGAGTGGAGAGGTTAAGAGTGGAGAGCTCGGCAAATTCAAATTTTACTACGCCAACAGCATAGACTGCCTGTACAAGGATGAGGATGACAACGTATACACTTACGTTAGAACTCAGAATGATCCACTGAATGTCAAGATTTATGACATACCGGACGGGGACGATGCTATAGAGGAATCCGGCGAGGTGCTGGCAGAGGTAACCGGATCCGCCAAGGATGAGAAGAGCGGATTCAAGTTCTACATGTCCGGCGAGGAGTACGGCACGCTGTACCGCGATTCTGACAGCGGCAGCGATTCATACTATATAGACACAAATGATGGTCGCGTTCACGTGGAAGGTTTTCGTGCTGTTCGCAAAGCTAACCTCAGCTGTAACTATATCATTACGATAGATGGAGTTCGCAAAGCGGTAATTGCGGGTAATGCGAGGATTGTTTTTGAAGGAAACAATCTCACAGAGAATAGCTTAATTTGTAGCCTGGATGACGATTTTTTGCTATTGTATATGGCAATTCAGGAGTTCATAATGACCAAGAACAAGTGGTTGAAGTAGCCTGATGAAATAGGTTCGATTGATTTTACTGCTTCCAAAATGTATAATAGCTGTGTATATTTAATACTGCGTAAGCGGTTCAATAAATAAGGAGGCTTTGATGAAGAGAATCCTTGTGCCGGTTGATGGTTCACCTAGGAGTTTAATAGCGCTGGAACAGCTAAAAAATACCTTCTCGCCTAAGGCGTTTGAGGTTGTGCTTGTTATGGTGCGTGAGAATACTGGATATGCGCTCACAATGGCTGAAGAGGCGGAGATTCGCGAGGAGCTCGACAAGAGGCTCACATCTATTGCCAAAACAATCGATAACTATAAAGTTATAACCAGATCTGCAATCGGAAGGGCCGGAGCTAGAGTTATAGAGGCGGCCAAGGAATGTGGTGTAGAGATGATTGTCATGACCAAATCCACCAAGCCGGGATCCGGCAGCAGTATAGGTCTTACTGCATCATATATTATACGCCACGCTCAGTGTGATGTGATGATTGTTAAGGAGACTGAGAGCAAGAAGGTCGAAGGCTATAGGGGCGCTGTATTTAAGAGAGCTAAGGGCACAGTTGCACTTCGTGGGCAGCTGAGCCTAAAGCAGAGTGAGTGCCTAATTCCGAGTGTCAAGGGTGATGTAATCTACAACATCGAAGTTAAAAGAGGTAGAGTTAGATTCATACACAGGTCGTTCAACGGTGTGACAAAGGAGTGGGATTTGCCGCCAAGTAACGGACAGCAGGAAATCTATGAGATTGAAGCCGGGGAGAAGGTTGCTATTCATGTCAACGCAACCGGTGTTGGCAAGATGGCTGACAGAATCAGAATTCTCAATCGAAACATGAAGACTGAGGCGGTATTCAGCTACGAGATTACAGCCGATAAGGGTGATGCGGCTTCCGATGCGGATAATAAGGCTGCACAAGCTAGTGTAAATATGACGACGAAGGATGATAATTCAATGGTGATGAGCGATAACACTGAGCCGGAAAATGACGATGTGCAGAAAGCAGATGAAGCTGCGACGGCGGATACCGATACAGTCACAGATTCACACGAAACTGTTGATTTTAATGAGACTCATGAGGACAGCGAAGCTGATATGTAATCAGAGAGCACGTTGACACAGATAGGACTATTTGATATTCTATAACGAGTAATTAGGAGGATAACACGATGAGCAGAATCAAGACAATTTCAACCAGAAACATGGCTAAGTCAACCCTTTCCGGCGGATGTGGTGAGTGCCAGACATCCTGCCAGTCCGCGAGCAAGACTTCATGCAGCGTTGCTAATCAACACTGCGAGCAGGCTAAGAACAACCGGTAATTGAAGGTGCTGCTGATGGCAGCGCTTTTTTATTGCCGCTCTGTGTTAAGTCCGCTTAACACAGATGAACAAAATATATAAGGTATGGTGACAGGAATACATGATACATCAGTATAAACTAAACGGATATAACATTATAATGGACGTAAACAGCGGAGCCGTGCATTCTGTAGACGATGTGGCTTATGACATTATCGATCTCTATGATGAGGGAAAGTCAAGAGCTGAGATTACGAATGAGATTAGAAACAAGTACGAGGACATTTCAGTGAGTGATATAGATGAGACATTGGCGGATATCGAGACACTGAAGGAAGAAAAACTGCTTTTTTCAGAGGATCCCTTTGAAGATATTGCAGGGAAGCTCAAGGCGAAACAGTCGGTACTCAAGGCTATATGCCTTCACGTCGCTCACGGCTGCAATATGGACTGCAAATACTGCTTTGCAGGTAAGGGAGAATACAGCGGCAAGGCAGGAATCATGTCTCTTGAGGTTGGAAAACAGGCGCTGGATTTTTTGGTTGAGAATTCGGGTGCTCGCAAGAATCTCGAAGTGGATTTCTTTGGCGGTGAGCCGTTACTCAACTGGGATGTCTGCAAGGAGCTTGTTGCTTACGGCAGAGAGCTGGAGAAGAAGCACAACAAGCACTTCAACTTTACTCTCACGACAAATGGCGTGCTGATTGATGACGATGTTATAGAGTTTGTCGATAAGGAATGCAGCAATGTCGTGCTCAGTATGGACGGCCGTAGACAGACTCATGATTTCATGCGCACTAGCAAGGATGGTAAGGGCACTTACGACAGAATAGTTGAGAAGTTCAAGAAGCTTGCAGATGTGAGGGGTCAGAAACAGTATTATATGCGTGGTACATATACAGCTTACAACAAGGATTTTGCAGCTGACGTTCTCGCTATGGCTGACCTCGGATTCAAGGAGACCAGCATTGAACCGGTAGTGGGCGATTCGAACACGGATTATGCTCTTCACGATGAAGACCTGCCAATGCTCAAGGAGCAGTATGAGAAGCTCGCAAGCGAGATGCTTGAGCGCGAGAAGCGAGACGAAGGCTTCAATTTCTATCACTATACAGTTGATCTGACCGGTGGCCCGTGCATCTATAAGCGCGTCAGCGGATGCGGTGTAGGAACTGAATATCTGGCAGTAACACCCGCAGGAGATTTGTATCCGTGCCATCAGTTTGTAGGCGACGACGATTTCAAGGTAGGAAATGTGTACGACGGTATCATCAATGGTGATGTTATTGACGGCTTTAGAAATAACAATAACGTTTACACACGTGATAAATGTCGTGGCTGCTTCGCCAAGCTCTACTGCTCGGGAGGTTGCGCAGCGAACAACTATCATGCAAATGGCGATATCAACAAGGTGTATGATTTCGGATGTGAGCTGCACAAAAAAAGAATCGAGTGCGCACTCATGCTCAAGGTCGCGGAGGAGGAGCTCGGAATTGAGAGATTGCCGGGCGCTAGCGCTGTGATTTCATACTGATCCTTCATTGTAAAGCCTGTGCAGTGGTTTATAATGGTTAAATTCATGAAACCAACACCGGCACAATCCATAAGCTTGTATAAAATCATTAAATAACAAATGTGATATGGTATAATTAATTCGGACATTTTGAGACTAAAGAGAAATATTACATATCGCGAGCATGATTATTAAATAATCTGTAACAAAAAGGGTAATGGATAAGGAGATATATAGTAATGAATAAAGTAATTCTGGCGACACAGAACAAAGGGAAAATTGACGAAATGCGTGAGATATTCTCGAAGTTCGGGATGGATGTAGTATCACGCGATGAGATGGGGCTTCCCAAGGACGATATTGAGGAGACCGGCACCACTTTTGAAGAAAACTCATATATCAAAGCCTCTACAATCGCCAAGCAGTGCGACGGAATAGTAGTTGCAGATGATAGTGGAATTGCCGTCGACTGCATCGGCGGAAAGCCGGGAGTGTATTCCGCAAGATTTGCAGGAGAAGGTTGCACTCCTCACGATAATAACGTAAAGTTACTTCAGCTGATGGATGGAATCCCTGCAGATGAGAGAGGCGCTAAATTTGTCTCCGTCATCACACTCATCTACCCGGACGGCAAGAAGCTCGTGGCTCGAGGTGAGTGTGAGGGCTCTATTGCTGAGGAAATACGTGGAGACCATGGCTTTGGCTATGATCCGTTATTCATCCCTAAAGGTTATGATAAGACTTTTGGAGAGCTTTCTGTTGAGCTCAAGAACAAGATAAGCCACAGAGCTAAGTCTCTTCACAAGCTAGAGGAATTAATTCGTGAGCAAAGAGATAAATAATGCTTCAAATTTAAATACGGAGAATATTGGAGAGGGTGAGAATGAAAAGGTCCGTCTTACCAAGGACAATCTGGTTAGAATCGGCTTTCACATTTTTCGGCAGTTTGACGACCAGTATTATGCCGGCTTCGCTGCGCAGATTGCATATTTCTTTTTCATGGCCAGCGTTCCGACGCTCATCGTGCTGTCGCAGCTGCTGGGCGTCTTTGATTTGTCTCTGGATATCATCAAAAACTGGCTGGACCACAATGTCGATTCTACGTTGAGCAGCTTCGTCATGGGACTGTTTTCGGCTTCTTCGGTTAGACTCGGCAACTTTGTGCTGATTTTCCTGGCACTTTGGGCGGCTTCGGCCTTGGAATTCTCGCTTTCCAGATTGACCAGTTATACGTTAACCGACGGTGCATATAAATTCAACTTTTTCAAGGAGAGGATTAAAGCGGTTCCGACGGCAGCTCTTACGATATTTGCCGTCGCTTTTACACTTGTCGTATTTGTATACGGTGAAGAGATATTCTCCAAGCTGTTCAAAGGCAGCATCTTTTCGCAGGTGTTGCTCGGACTTAGACTACCAATCGTAGCCGGGTCATTTTTCGCTATGATTACGCTGAATTATTATATCTTACCGCTCGTGAGGGTTCCGCTGCGTGCGATACTGCCCGGAGCCGTATTCTCTTCACTCGGAATTCTGATCGCGACGAGCATTTACGCGTATTATATCGGATATGCTACCAATTACGATATCCTGTATGGCGCATTCTCATCCATTGTCGCTCTGATGCTGTGGTTCTATATTATTTCATGGATTCTCTGCATAGGTATGATGTTTAACAAGGCTTGGGATGAAGTCATGGAACGCGACAGGCTCAGTCACGACAGGATGATCGAGTATATTGAAAAACAGTCTAATTTGTTAGGTGAAGATCTATATAAGAAATACTTTATTACGGGAGATGACGACTACGGTACCGAGACTCTTGCAGTTAAGATGAGCCGCAAATTCGTCAAGGGTTACGAGGAAGAGCTCCGTAAGGAGAAACAGAAGAAGGCACGCCGCCATCTATAGCGAGGGAATACATGAAAGAAACTAACGTAAATAGCGAAAGAATTGATAGGAAAAAGCTTGTATTTATCTTAAATCCGCGTGCAGGCACTATGCAGGCCAATAAGTATATGGTAGATATTCTTCAGACCTTTTCTGATGCCGGATTCATAACAAGTGTGCTGATTACTGCGAAGTCCGGAGATGCGCGTGAGTTTGCTGTCCGGTACGCGAATGACTGTGATGTCATGGCCTGTGCCGGAGGAGACGGAACATTCAACGAGATGATCGATGGTGTTATTTCATCTGGGGCTAAGTGCAGGATAGGTTATATACCGGCAGGAAGTACCAACGATTTCGGTGCGAGCATCGGTCTGTCCAAAAACATCATTGAGGCTGCAAATTCCATTGCAAACGGCGAGGCTATTACGCTTGATGTTGGTTCGTTTAACGGACGATTCTTCTCGTATGTCGCTTCCTTCGGAGCATTTACGAGTACGGCATATTCAGTGCCGCAGAACCTCAAAAATATTCTGGGACATACCGCATATGTAATGCAAGGGATCAAGGATATCGTCAATATCAAGTCACATCATGTCAAAGTCATCACCGATGAAGGCATGGCAGGTGAGAGAGTTATCGAGGAAAATTTGATCTTTGGTGCAGTATGTAATTCGACTTCAGTCGGAGGTATGATTAAGCTCGACTCCTTCAAGGTTGACATGAATGATGGCTTGATGGAGATCTTGCTGATCAAGTCACCCAGGAACCTGCTGGATCTGAATTCTATTGCCAGATCTATTCTGGCAAACGATCTGGACACTAAAGACATTGCCTTTTACAGTGCCAAGACGGTAAGGTTTGAGATGAGCGAAGCTATTCCTTGGACCTTGGATGGGGAGTATGAGCCCGGCGCAAGTGTAATCAATATCGATACCGTTTGCGATGCTATCGATATACTCGTTTAGCATACATTGGCGGGGATAGCGAGTTTAGTCCGGCGCAGCAATTATCAAGTAACGCTTAAAAACATACTTGATATTCAATCAAATAAGAGAAATCAGAAATCCGGCAATGATGCTTCGCATCCTGCCGGATTATGTCATATGTTTAATGATACGCCATCTCGGTGTTTCGCTGCTTTGCAAATATAGAAATTCAACCGAGCTATGTCGATCAAACCATAGGCGCAGCTTATACCTTATAGCTCGCGAACCTTTAGGATGCCCTCGCCTGCAAGCTCACCGGCTGCATCAGCAGCAACGAGAGCGATTGCAGCACCGTATTCAGTGCGGCTCCTGCCAACGCATACATCCGCAACATCTCCGTAAGCAGCCTTGATAGCAGCCTCGATATCGATCTCGCCCTTGTACAGAACGCATACCTTTTTGAAGCCGGCCTTACCTGCAAGCTCAACGCCTGGGAAGTTAACAGAGTTCTTGATGGTTCCTTCCTCGAGGTAAGCCATAAGCTCATCAACAGCCATAGAAGCACAGTTTTCTTCAGCCTCTGCTGTGGAAGCTCCGAGGTGTGGTGTGGTGATTACGCCGGCCTTACCTACAAGCTCCTCGTTAGGAACATCTGTGAGGTACTTTCTGATCTTACCGGATTCAATTCCAGCCAGAATATCTGCGTTTACGGCCAGATCAGGTCTGGCAAAGTTGAGAATGATTACTCCTTCCTTCATGTTGGCGATGAGATCCTTATTGATCATGCCCTTAGTCTCCGGAAGTGAAGGAACGTGGATAGAAATGTAGTCGCAAACTTTAACCATTTCAGCTACATCATCATACATCTCGCATGGAGCACTGAGAATAGGATGAACGACTACAGAATTACCAACGATGTTCATACCGAGTGCGTGTGCTGCGTTTGCAACCTTTGCACCGATTGCACCGAGGCCGATAATTCCGAGTGTCTTGCCGGAAATCTCTGTACCGGCGAACTGTTTTTTGCCCTTTTCAACCTGTCCGGCAACATCGCCCTCGAGGGTATTTGCCCAAGCGACTCCCTCGTACATATTTCTAGCTCCCATGATCATTGCTGAGATAACCAGCTCCTTAACCGCGTTGGAATTCGCTCCGGGTGCGTTGAATACAACGATGCCGTCCTCTGCACATCTGTCCAGAGGAATGTTGTTGACGCCGGCGCCGGCTCTTCCTATAGCCATAAGGTTGTCGGAGAAATCCATCTCGTGCATCTTGTAGCTGCGAACAACGATCCCGTTTGCCTTGTCTATATCTTCTGTCAACTCATACTTATCAGTGAGTCTGCCGAGCCCTGCCTCGGAGATGTTGTTGAGCGTACCGATATAAAATTTGTCCATTCTTAAGTACCTCCTCTTGCCACCCGTTCGGGAACGGTGTGGTCATAATGCTGAAAAACAAATCAATCTCAATAGTTCATTTATCGTGCACAGTTACGGCGTGAACAGTGCCGCAAGTGTTGAAAAATGCGCTATTTACGTAATCAAGTATAGCATTATTATTCTTTACATTCAATGTTGAAAGTGCTACAATTCTCGTGTAAGTTTGAAACAAATTTGGAGGTATTTAGATGGCTACAAATGAACGCGTATTCAACTTTTCTGCAGGTCCTTCTACTCTCCCTGTTGAGGTACTGGAAAAGGCTGCTGCTGAGATGTTGAACTATGAGGGAACCGGTGAGTCTGTAATGGAGATGAGCCACAGATCCGCAGAATTCCAGCAGATTATCGACGATGCTGAGAAGAACCTGAGAGAGCTTATGAACATTCCTGATGATTATTATGTTCTGTTCCTTCAGGGTGGTGGAACTCTACAGTTCTCGATGGTACCGATTAACCTGATGACAGGAAGCGGGAAGGCTGATTACCTTGTAACCGGCAACTGGGCTAAGAAGGCTTATGAAGAGGCTACTAAGTTTGGTGATGTTAAGGTTGTTGCAAGCTCTGAGGATGATCTGTATTCATACATCCCTAAGATTACACCTGAGGATATCAGACCCGATGTAGACTACGTATACGTATGCTACAACAACACTATTTACGGAACACACTGCAACGAGATTCCTAACGTAGGAGATCACATGCTTGTTGCGGATATGTCTTCGTGCATTTTATCTGAAGAGATTGATGTAACCAAATTCGGTCTCATCTACGCAGGTGCTCAAAAGAATGTTGCTCCAGCTGGTGTTACAATCGTTATAGTAAGAAAGGATCTCGTAGGACACGCTCCAGCGAATACTCCGATCTATCTCGATTATGCAACACACGCTAAGAAGGGTTCGATGTACAACACTCCACCTTGCTATCCAATCTATGTAGCAGGCGAGGTGTTTAAGTATCTTCTTAGAAATGGCGGTGTCAAGGCAACTCACGAGAGAGACGTTGAGAAGGCAAAGATTCTCTACGATTATCTCGACAAGAGCGAGATGTTCAAGCCGTCCGTTGCTAAGGAGGACAGATCGCTAATGAATATCACGTTTGTAACCGGCGATGCAGACCTAGACAAGAAGTTCATTGCCGGCGCAAGGGAGGCGGGCATGATCAACCTTGCAGGTCACAGATCTGTCGGCGGAATGAGAGCAAGCATATATAACGCAATGCCTAAGGAAGGCGTTGAGACTCTCGTTGCTTACATGGAAAAGTTTGAGAATGAGAACAAATAACAGGATTATTAATTCAAAAAATATTAATAAAAGTCTTGTGAGAATTATGGTGGCCGTCTTGGCGATGATTTTGGTGTCGTCATTGATGGTCACCATCAATATTAATACAAGCTTTGCAGCATCTAAGAAAAAGGCAAAAGCTAAGACGAGCGATGTTACTGCTCCGGAGATACAGGCGCAGTCGGCGATCGTCCTTTCGGCGTCTACAAATGAGGTGGTATTTTCATCTCATAGGGATAGAAAGCTTCCACCGGGGAGCACAGTGCAGCTGATGGTGGCTATGGTAGTCATCGATAATATGCACGATGATAAGGAATATAAGAACAGCGTCCAGATAACTGAAGATATGTACAGCGCCGGCACGACTTATCCCGTGGGTTCGAGCGTCAAGGTAGAGGATTTGATGTACACGATGCTCATGTCGGGAGATGTGGAGTCTGCCAAGGCATTGGCCACATATTCTGCAGGAACTGAGTCGAATTTTGTCGACCAGATGAATTCCAAGGCTCAACAGCTGGGGCTCGTCAATACCAGATATACAAATTCAACTGGTGCGTATAATACGGACCAGTTTTCCACAGTTGAAGATACTGCCAAGATTGCGAAAGCTGCAAACCAGTACGGTGTGATTAAGCGGATGTCCGGCGAAGATCGTCACTCGGTAAAGGTCACAGACGGTAACGGGGATAAAACTATTGAAAATACTCATCCGTTCATGTCCGGCAGCTCTTCCTATAAGGGCTTTAAGGGAGGAAGCTATTCGAAGCTAAGCGAACCGGATTCTAAGGAGGTTTTCCTTGCCAGTGCCATTAGGAACGATATGAACCTGATTGTCGTGTTGTTTGATGAAGCTCCGGGTAAATCGACTACAGATGCGACCAAACTTCTCGACTATGGGTTCCAAAAGGCAACTCAAAAGGTGATAATCAAAAAGGATGTCAAGATCGGTAAGGTCAGGATTAAGCACGGAGCAAAGACCAGACTGGCGGCGTATACCTCGGGCAAGGGCTACGTATATATTCCGCCGGAGGGCAGTGATTCTCTTGTAAAGACGGAATCGGTTATTTTCGACAACGTGGAAGCTCCGATAAAGGCAGGAGACAAGGTCGGTGAATACAGGATATACGTGGCTGATGAGCTAACCGGTACTGTTGATCTCGTCGTCAAGGAAGATGTCAGCCTTGGGTGGCTTCCATCGTATATATACATTTCAAATACGATGACTGTCATAATCTGCGTAATTCTGCTGATAATTGTGTTGCTGATTGTTCGCGCCGGGAATATAAAACGTCGTAGAAAGCGCATGAGAGCGAGAAAGCACAAGGAGAAGATTCGCGAGATTGCCCGGCAGCGTCTGGAGATTGAGGAAGACAGAAAAAGGCGTAACTGGAATTACAAATAGACTATGTATATACTGGAGATTTTAGAAATATCAAGCAATGTTTAACATCGAAGAGGAACTGAAAAAGCTTCCGCTTTCACCGGGAGTCTATATGCATAAGGATAGCCTTGGTAACGTAATTTACGTTGGCAAGGCTATTAAGTTAAGGAACAGGGTTTCGCAATATTTCCACAAAAATTCGCAGCACACTCCAAAGGTGCTGGCGATGGTCGAGAATATTGCGGAGTTTGATTATATCACGTGCGCCACGGAGATGGAGGCACTCATCTTGGAGTGCAATCTCATCAAGAAATACATGCCTAAGTATAACATCCTGCTTAAGGACGGCAAGACGTATCCGTACATTGAGGTTACGGTAAGCGAAGAGTTCCCGCGTGTAGTCAGAACCCGAGAGGTGAAGAGAGACGGCAACAAATATTTCGGACCGTATTCGGATAGCGGAGCGGTAAGCAGGATAATTAAGCTGATTGACGAGATTTATCCCGTCAAGAAGTGCAAGACCAAGGAGTTCCCTGCAAATGTCCGTCCGTGCCTAAACTACTATATCGGTAAGTGCAAAGGTATCTGCATTAATGCCGCAGACAAATCCGAGTATGATGAGATGATAGAGAGCATACTCAAGATTTTGAATGGCAAGGATGCAAAGCTGATAAAAGACTTGAAGGGGAAAATGCTGGAGGCATCCGATAAGCTTGAATATGAAGAGGCGGCAAAGTACAGAGATTACATAAATGCTTTTAAGGCGCTTGGCGAGACACAGCGTGCCACTATGGCGAGTGATAGGGATGTGGATGTCCTGCTGCCGCTTGCTGCTCAGAATAGTCAGATAGTTGCGCAATACAAGGTGAGAGAGGGGAAGCTCCTCGGCAGGGAAATACACTATATGGATGAGGCGGATCCGGAGCTCGGGGGCTCCGGGAATGAATTGATTGAGGCGTTTATCAAGCAGTACTATACGGGAAGTGCAAAGCTGCCAAAGGAAATTTTGCTGACCGAGCATATTGATGAAGAGGACCTTGTCAAGGGACTTCTCGATAACACCAACGCCGAAAATGCCAAGGCAAAGAGTGATACGGCACACCGTACCAAGATTACAGTTCCTGAGCGCGGCGAGAAAAAGGCTATTCTCGATCTCGCAATCAGCGACTCTCTGCAGGTTGTCAAAGGGCTTGATGAAAGAGCTGAACGGGACGCGGAGAAGAGGGACAATCTGAGAAATGAGATAACCAAGCTTATTAAGCGCGCGTCAGATATTGAAGGCTCTGTCCCATACATAATAGAAGATGGAGATGATAGAGAGTATCGCATCGAAGCGTATGATATATCCAACATGAATGGGCTTGATACTGTAGGAGCAATGGTCGTGTATGAGGGAGCAAAGCCTGTCAGGAATGATTACAGGAAATTCAAGATAAAGAGTGCCGACGCAGAGGGTGATGACTACGCTTCACTGCAGGAGGTCATATATAGGAGGCTGAAGCGAGCTAAGGATAACGATGCGGGGTTCAACAGGTATCCGGACATATTTTTCATAGATGGAGGCCTCGGACAGGTGCATGCGGTACAAAATGTTGTCGCTGCATTTCGTATGTCGATACCGGTTGTCGGTCTTGCGAAGGATGACGTACACAGAACTAGAGCGATTATATTCGGTGATGGAACTGAGATTGAGCTCAGGGACGAGCCGATGCTGTATAGCTATTGCGGCAGAATACAGGAAGAGGTGCATAGGTTTGCAATAACCTTCCAGCGGGGCAGACGGACATCGGAGATGACAAAGTCTGCGCTTGAGGAAATACCGGGGATCGGTCCTGCCAGACGAAAAGAATTGCTCAGACATTTTAAAAATATCGAATCGATTAAGCGCGCAAGCTACGATGAGCTGCTGGAGTGCGATTCCATCAGCAGTAAGGCGGCTGAAAACATTCTTGAATACTTTGGCAAGAAATAGCGGAAATACATTGATAAATGAACATAATAATGTTATATTAACCTCACAGTGATAGAGAAAAGGAGAGTAACCATGTCTCAGGAAGAACGCAACATGATTGAAGAGGAAGAGGATATTATCACTCTTGAGTTTGATGACGGAACTGCAGTTGATTGTGATGTTTTAGGAACATTCGAGGCCGATTCGAAGGAGTATATAGCACTTGCACCAATCGACGGTACAGACGACGTGTACATCTACGGCTACAAGGATATAGATCCTGAAACATTTGATATCGTTGACATCGATGACGAGGATGAATTCAACAACGCAGTAAAGGCTTTCGAAGCAGCAATGTCTGAGGTAGATGAATAGTATATGCTGCTATAGATTAGATATTGTTTACCGCGCTGAGTGCTTCGGCGCGGTTTTACTGTGATTATTTAATGTTTACAAGGTGCGGATATTATTGTATAATGTCACCTGTCTATTTGAATTATTGATTAAATGAGCGGATGTGGCGGAATTGGCAGACGCGCACGGTTCAGGTCCGTGTGACCACCAGTCATGAGGGTTCGAGTCCCTCCATCCGCACCAGGCTACCCTTGCTCAGGCAAGGGTTCTTTTTTCAAGGAGAAGGATATGGACAACAGAGCTATAGGGTTCTTTGATTCGGGATTAGGCGGACTGACTAGCATACCTGTTCTCAAGAAAACTCTTCCAAATGAAAAAGTCTTGTATTTTGGAGATACTGCGAGGACACCATACGGATCCAAGTCGCCGGAAACTGTGCGCAAGTTCTCCGCGCAGATTGTAGACTATCTGGTTAGCAAAAATGTAAAGTTGATTGTGATAGCCTGCAACACTGTTACTGCTATGGCGCTAGACATGCTGAGGGATCTGCATCCGGATGTTCCGATAGTTGGAGTAATAGAGCCGACGGCCAGGCACGTTGCAGCTGACGGAGTAGATAATGTCGGTATCATCGGAACCAAGGTCACGATTGGGAGCGGAGTATATGCCGAGAGGATTCATGAACTTAATCCCGGCATCAGAACACATAGCCTGGCGTGTCCGGCGCTTGTACCGTTGATTGAAGATGGGATTATTGACAACGAGATTATGGATCTCACGGTCAGGTACTATATGGATGACTTCGTAAAGAAAAATCAAATCAACAGTCTTATCCTCGGATGTACACATTATCCGCTGATAGCAAGCAATATCGAGAAGCTTTATCCGGACATAAAGCTTTATAATTCATCTGCGGAGGTTATCAGTGATGTGGTAAAAATCCTAACAGAGGGTGAGCTGCTGGCATCGGAAAACGAATTTCCGGACAGATTTTACGCCAGCGATCTGTCGGAAAGCTTCCTGAGGATGACAGATACGCTATTTGAAGGGTACGATACAAAAATTAAATTAAAGAAACTAGACGAATAGTACCGCGAAAGCGGTATTTTTTATGTTAAAAGTGTGTAAAAAAGCTCAAAACTATGTGCCAAACAGCCTATCGCATTGACAAAATCAGCACTTTTATGTAGAATCAATTGATATTATGAAGAATGCCGTAGTGGCGGCTATTGGGAGTATATATGGAAACAGAGTTTAAATTTCGCATCGATGATTCGTCTCTTGTTGACAAGATTTTGGGGGACTCTATGCTGGATGATTACGTTGACCGTAATACCCTGGAAGAAATCAGCATGAAGGCGATTTATTTTGACACAGATAATTTGGATCTTCGCAAGGCAGGGATTGCCTACAGGGTCAGATATGAAAATGACCGAATTACCGCGACAATAAAGTGGGACAATAGGGTTGAAGCCGGGCTTCATTCGAGAGAAGAGTTCAATCTGGTTATCAACGACGAGCGATTCGCTCTTGAACCGGACATCGACGCATTCGAGTCAAGCGATGCGTATGACGTACTTATCAAGGCCGCAGGCAAGAAGAAGCTGCACGAAGTAGTCAAGATGGATTTTATTAGAAGGCTTCTCAAAATCGACACGGGCGATTCGATAAGCGCACTGTCGTTTGACATTGGAACAATTTATGGCGAATCCGGTGAGGTCCCGATTTCAGAAATGGAGTTGGAGTGGTATCACGGCAGCGAAGATGATTTCAAGTACATAGCGAGAAAGCTTGCGGAGAAGTACAATCTTAATCCGGAGAACATTTCCAAGCTACAGAAGGGATTTGCCGATTAACTGCAACGCAGAACCATATACACAACATAATATCGACATTAATTATTTAGAAACAAAATTTAGGAGGCTATATAATGAACACTAACCTTATTTCCAAGGAAGACAACATCGCAAAATTCACTGTCGTCTTCACAGCTGATGAGTTCGAGGATGCGATTGTAGACGCGTACAAAAAGAACAAGGATAAGTTCTCAATCGACGGTTTCCGCAAGGGTAAAGCTCCAAGAAAGATCATCGAGAGCAACTATGGAAATGACATATTCTACGATGAGGCTCTTAACGGCTTGCTCAACAAGGCATATCCTGAAGCAGTGGTTGAACTCGATTTAGAGGTTGTTGCTAACCCTCAGCTTGAGATTGGTGAGATTAAGAAGGGCGATGAAGTTACAGTAATAGCGACTGTGCAGCTCTTCCCTGAGATAGAGGTTAAGAATTACAAGGGCCTGGAGGTGACAAAGGTTGCTTCGGAGGTTACAGATGCCGACGTTGATGCAGACCTGAAGAGGATTCAACAGAGCCAGGCCAGGCTTGAGACTGTAGAAGGTCGCAAGACTCAGGATGGAGATACTGTAGTTATCGACTTCGATGGTTCAATCGACGGAAAGCACTTCGACGGTGGTAATGCTGAAAACTTTGAGCTCAAGCTCGGTTCCGGACAGTTCATCCCGGGATTTGAAGAACAGTTAATCGGAAAGGATGCAGGAGAAACTGTAGATGTTAAGGTTACATTCCCTGAAAATTACAACGCTAAGGATCTTGCCGGAAAGGATGCTCTATTTGAGACTAAGATTCATGAGATCAAGGTTGAGGTACTACCGGAGATTGATGACGACCTTGCAAGTGACGTAAGTGAGTTTGAGACACTCGCTGAGCTCAAGGCTGACGTCAAGAAGAATCTCGAGAAGAATGCCAGGGACGGAGACGAGACTCAGATGAAGAATGAGCTTCTCGATAAGCTCTGTGAGACTAACGAGGTTGATGTTCCGGCTTCAATGGTTGAGGATGAGATAGACAGAATGCTAAACGAGATGAATCAGCAGCTAGCTTATCAGGGCATGTCACTCGATCAGTACATGCAGATTCTCGGACAGACTATGAAGGATGTAAGAGAGGGAGCCAGAGTGGATGCCAATAAGAGAGTTGCAATGAGAATTCTCATCAGAGCAGTCGTAGCTAAGGAAGGCATCGAAGCAACAGAGGCTGAACTTGAGGATGAGCTCAGGAAGTTCGCTGAACAGTACGGCCAGACTGTTGAGCAGGTTAAGAAGGTAATGGGCGAGGACAACATGAAGTTCTTCGCTGAGGACGTTAAGACTCGCAAGGCAATCGACTTCATGTTCGATAATGCTAAGCTGGTTGAAAAGAAGGAAGAGAAGGCAGAAGAGGAGAGCAAGTAAGCTGTCCTCTGTGATAGATCTGCCACAAGGAGGAGAATATAGTGAGTTTAATACCTTACGTAGTTGAGCAGACATGCGGCGGTGAACGCAGCTATGACATCTATTCCCGATTGCTCAAGGATAGAATTATCTTTATAGATCAGGAGATAGATGATCATCTCGCCAGCGTGGTTGTTGCACAGCTATTATTTCTCGAAGCCGAAGATCCCGAGAAGGATATAAATATCTATATCAATTCACCGGGCGGCTCCGTAACGGCAGGCACGGGTATCTACGATACTATGAATTATGTTAAGCCTGATATTGCTACCATCTGCTTCGGCATGGCTGCCAGCATGGGCGCGGTTCTCCTGGCAGCCGGTACAAAGGGTAAGCGCTTTGCGCTTCCTAGCGCTGAGATTATGATTCATCAGCCGCTCGGAGGAGCCAAGGGACAGGCGTCTGATATCAAGATTCAGGCGGAATGGATGCAGAAGACTAAGGAAAAGCTAAACACCATCTTGTCAGAGGCAACCGGACAGCCTTATGAGACTATAGTCAGGGATACAGACCGTGATAACTTCATGTCTGCTTCCGAGGCGGTTGAGTACGGTTTAGTCGATAAGGTACTGACAAAGGAAGAATCGGGCAAATAACGGGAGGCGGACTTGGAGAATAACTATAAACCCAATGAGTTGGTGTGCTCCTTCTGCGGCAAGACAAGCTCTCAGGTAAGGCGAATTATAGTAGGTCAGGATGTAAATATTTGTAACGAGTGTATTGAACTGTGTTCCGAGCTCCTCAAGGAGGATGGAATTACCGGGGAGGCGCACGAGACACTGACTTCTTTACCAACTCCGAAGGAGATTGCAGCAGAATTAGGAGAATATGTAATCGAGCAGGATGAGGCTAAGAAAAGCCTGGCGGTTGCCGTTTACAATCACTATAAGAGAATAAAATATTTAGAGAACAATTCGGCAGACAGCGGTAAGGCTGCAGTGGAGCTGCAGAAGAGCAATGTGCTTATGCTTGGACCGACGGGGAGCGGCAAGACGCTGCTGGCACAGACTATGGCGCATATACTGGATGTTCCGTTTGCGATTGTGGATGCTACATCGCTCACAGAGGCCGGATATGTAGGAGAGGATGTGGAGAACATCCTGCTCAGGCTGTATCAGGCTGCAGACGGTGATTTGGAGAGAGCCCAAAAAGGAATTATCTACATCGATGAGATTGACAAGATAGCACGCAAGTCAGAGAACACATCAATCACAAGAGATGTTAGCGGAGAAGGCGTGCAGCAGGCGTTGCTCAAGATTATCGAGGGGACTGTCGCCAACGTTCCGCCACAAGGTGGTAGAAAGCATCCGATGCAGGAGTTCATACATTTTAACACCAAGGATGTACTGTTCATCTGCGGAGGTGCATTCGCCGGACTTGCAACAATAATCAAGCGTAGGCTTGGCAACAAGATCATCGGATTCAATTCCGCTAACAATAGTGCGCATGACATCGACGAACGAGAGATTCTATCGCTTGTGGAGCCCGAGGATCTTCTCAAGTTCGGAATTATTCCGGAGCTTATCGGAAGACTTCCGGTAATCGTAGCGCTCGATGAGCTGAGCGAAGAAGCGCTCAGCAAGATCATGAGAGAGCCGCGCAATTCTCTTATCAAGCAATACACAACTATGTTGGCAATGGATGATATTGAGCTTGAGGTTGAGGAAGATGCCGTATCGGCGATTGCCAACAAGGCGATAGAACTTAAAACCGGCGCCAGAGGACTTCGCGGCATATTTGAGAGCATGATGACAGACGTCATGTACGAATTGCCGTCGAGGAATGATGTGCGTAAGTGCATCGTCACCAAGGATACTGTAGAAAAGGGCACGATGCCTGTTCTGGTAACTGATTCTGAGGTTAAAGAAAAGGATGCATAAAATTTCAAATGACATCTCAGGGCGGCATTAGTATTGATGCCGTCTTGTGGTATAGGGACACAGGAGGAGAGTATGAAAGTGAGAATACCGTTCATACCGCTAAGGGGACAGACATTCTTTCCAAACACAATAGTGGGATTTGATATTGGAAGAGATAAGTCACTTAAGTCGTTAGACGCAGCGATGAATGAAGATAAATATCTAGTAGTTGCGACCCAGAAGGACGTTTCTATAAATGCCCCAAAGGAAGAAGACATATACATGACAGGCGTGCTTATCCGCGTTAAGCAGGTTGTAAAGCGCCATGAGGAATACGTGCGGGTGCTCGCGGAGTGCGAGAATCGCGTCAAAATTTCAGCAATATATGATGAGGATGATACACTGTATTGCGACTGTGAAATGGCAGATGCAGTCGTAGATGAGAATGACGAAATCAATCTCGCAGCTCTTACCCGAGTTCTCAAGCAGACATATTATAAATACGTTGAGATGAGCAATGCCGGAGAAGCAGCAGCTCGTGCGCTGATTGACGGTGTGGATGACCCTGCAGCTCTGGCCAACATAATTGCCGGTGAGCTGGATGCAACTTACGATGTGCTACAGGGATTGCTGGAGCTGGACTCTGTAAGCGACCTGATAGAGCAGCTTGTAGAAGCTCTCAGCAGAGAGAATCAGGTGCTTGCGCTGACTAAACGCATCAACAACAGAGTGATGAAGAACATGAGCAAGGGTCAGCGCGAGTACTATCTGCGTGAGCAGCTCAATGTTATCAAGGAAGAGCTCGGTGAGACAGATGATGACGCTGAGGATGAGAGCAGGGCTTGGCTTGAAAAGCTGGATGAGCTTAAACTCGATGAGAAAATAGACGAGAAGCTTCGCAAGGAAATCAACAAGTTCCGCAAGATGAACATGATGAGCCCTGACGCAAACGTGAGCAGGACTTACATTGAGACTGTACTGGAGCTGCCTTGGAACAGCGAGTCCAAGACCAATACCAACATCCGTAAAGCCGAGAAGATTCTCAACAAAGAGCACTATGGCCTAACCAAGGTCAAGGAGAGGATTATCGAGCAGCTGGCTGTAATGCACCTTACAAAGGGTGCAAAAGGTCCGATTATCTGTCTCGTAGGGCCTCCGGGAGTTGGCAAGACTTCCATCGCTCGTTCGATTGCGCACGCGACGAACAGAGAATTTGTCAGAATGTCTCTGGGCGGAGTTCGTGATGAAGCGGAGATAAGAGGTCATAGACGGACTTACGTTGGAGCAATTCCCGGTAGAGTGATCAACAGCTTTATCGAGGTTGGAACCAACAATCCGCTATTTCTGCTTGATGAGATAGATAAGATTGGAAATGATTTCAGGGGTGATCCTGCGTCTGCGCTGCTCGAGGTGCTCGATCCGGAGCAGAATAAATCGTTCACGGACCACTATCTGGAGGTTCCCTTTGATCTGTCCAGGGCGATGTTTATCACTACTGCAAATAGCGTCCAGACTATTCCAAGGCCGCTCCTCGACAGGATGGAGGTTATCGAACTCTCCAGCTATATCGAGGAGGAGAAACTGAACATTGCTCAGGAATATTTGGTGCCAAAGCAGCTCAAGGAGCATGCAATTCGCAGGACTCAGCTGTCGTTCTCCGAGTCGGCAATCAGAGATATAATCAACTACTATACGAGAGAAGCCGGTGTTCGTAATCTGGAGCGTGCTATCGGTGCAATCTGCCGTAAGGTGGCTAAAAAAATCGTTACGGATAAGAAGCACAAGTATCTGATTACATCTCGTAATCTAGAGAAGTATTTAGGTAAGAAGATATTTAGAGAAGACCTCGACGATCTCAAGCCTGAGGTTGGTGTAACGACAGGGATGGCTTGGACAGCTGTCGGCGGCGTGACGCTTGAAATAGAGACTATCAAGATGCCCGGCACGGGCAAACTCATACTGACAGGACAGATGGGAGATGTCATGAAGGAGTCGGCGCAGGCTGCTCTTGGATATATCAGATCGGTCGCTTCAAAGTACGACATTCCTGATAACGTATTCAAGGACAACGATATACAAGTTCACATACCTGAGGGTGCAACTCCTAAGGACGGTCCGTCTGCAGGTGTGACGATGTGCTCCGCTCTGTTCTCAACACTGTCTGGCAAACAGGTCAGAAGAGATGTAGCAATGACCGGAGAGATAACGCTTAGAGGCAGAATACTGCCGGTCGGAGGGATCAAGGAAAAGGTACTGGCTGCGTATAGACAGGGCATCAGAAAAATACTGCTTCCGGCAGCTAACAAGCGCGATACCGAGGAAATTCCGGCATCAGTGCGCAAGAAGCTTGAGTTTGTGTTCCTTGAGACTGCAGAGGATGCATTTAAGGAGATTATTCTTGATTGTTCAGAGAAGGCAGGGAAGGCTGAAGCAGCTAACAAACAGATAAGAGGTTAAGAGATGCAGATTAGCAGAGCCGAAATAGAGGCTGTCGCAGTTAAGGCCGCTCAATATCCGGATGAGGGTGTTCCGGAGATTGCCTTTGCGGGAAGATCCAATGTAGGCAAATCGTCATTGCTCAACTTGCTGACGAGACGCAAAAGTCTTGCGAGAGTCAGTGGCAGCCCCGGTAAGACGAGGACAATCAACTTCTATAGGATAAATGATGAGTTTAGAATAGTTGACCTTCCCGGGTACGGTTATGCGAGGGTTTCTAAGTCTGAATCCGAGAAGTGGGGTACGATGATAGAGGGCTATCTTGAGAACAGAGAATGCTTGCTCAAAGTCATACAGCTGGTAGACATACGGCACAAACCGTCAACTCAGGATGTTCAGATGTACGAGTATCTCAAGTACTACAATCTGGACGGTATAGTTGTTGCTACTAAGGCTGACAAGGTGTCCGGAAACCAGAGGAGCAAGAGCCTTGCGGAGATTCGCAGGACGCTCGGTATGGCCAGGGGGGACAAGGTAATTCCAGTGAGTGCTCTCAAGAGAACAGGGTATGAAGAGCTGTTAGATGAGCTTGAGAAGCTGCTGGATGAGTATGATCACTAATTATGCGGAGGAAAACAAATGGCTAACATTAAGGCATCTGAGAGCGGAATCTTCGGAAAGGTTCTGTACACTGAAGAGCAGATTAGAGAGCGTGCCAAGGAGCTCGCAGAGCGGATATCGAATGATTTTGAAGGTGAGGAGTTAATTGTAATCGGTACACTCAAGGGATCTATACTTTGGATGTGTGATCTGCTCAAGGAACTCAAGCTGGATACCAGCATTGACTTTATCAAAGCTAGCAGTTATGGCTCCGGCACAACGAGCTCAGGAGTTGTCAAAATCAAGATGGATACAGATATGAATCTGTACCGGAAGAATATCCTGATCATCGAGGATATCGTAGATACCGGAACGACGCTGACCTTCCTTATTGAAAAGCTCAAGGAGAGAAATCCTAAAACTATCAAGGTGTGTACGATGCTCGACAAGCCATCTCGCCGCACGACCGGCTTCGTAGCCGACTATATCGGGTTTACTGTTGATGATTTGTTCATTATCGGATACGGACTGGACTTCGATCAGAAGTACAGAGGACTCCCTTACATCAGCTATCTTCAGCCGGAGGAAAACTAAGCATACATGTTTATAAAATCATAAATATAAATAACTTTTAACGACTGTATTGGACCTGTTTGCTCAGGCCCATTTATTTTTTTCGCGGTTCATCGTACACTGGTGTTGTAAAGGAGGAGCTGTATATGAAAGAATACCAATACCGTATAAAAGGCAGCGCGAGCTTGCCTAGAGAAGTTTATTACCAATGTGTGTGGATGATTCGGGATATGGAGCGTCTCAAAAGCCTCGTTGAAAGTTCGGATTCAGATGCCGGACCTGATGACAGAATCGACGATGCCATTGTCAAGATAGACTGTCTCAACAGGGCGCTTGAGGAAATCCCTGATTATTATAGAAAGGGGATTATTGAAAGCGTCAAGGTGCGTGGCGGCGGTTTTGATGAATTTGCTCACGCCAATACTTGGAAGAAATGGAAGACCAGATTTATGCAGGCCTTCGCTGCTAACCTAGGCCTATACTGAACAATTGTGCTGAAGGGAATTTTGGAGATGATACTATCTATTTGTATCTTATTACTGGCGCAGAAGCGCATGTGAAAGAGAGCGACACACAATCAATTATTTAGGTATACTCCTGCTTTTGTCGAACAATTGCGGGGGTATATTTCCATTTTTGAATAATACCAAGCTTAAAATTTATGCATTTTGTATTTTTTTAGTACGAAGAGCGAGTTGTTTAATCCTTTATGATAAAATTATATTAGTAAATGGGAGGATTATTAAGAATATTTATGGCTTACGAAGAAAAGACGTTAGAGTCGAACATTGTATACGAGGGCAAGATTTTCAATATCAGACGGGATAAGGTGTTGGCGGTTAATGAAAAGGTGTCGTACAGAGACATTGTTGTACACGGTGGAGCCGCCGTACTTATACCGATAACTGACGATGGTAAGATTATTCTCGTGAGACAATGGCGTCAGGCGCTTAAGAAACAGGTGATTGAACTGCCGGCGGGTAAGGTCGATCCCGGAGAATCGTTTGAGGAAGCGGCAGTACGTGAACTCAAGGAAGAAACAGGCTACTCTGCGGGACGGATGAAAAAGCTTTTGAGATTAGCACCGAGTGTGGGATATTCAGAAGAAATTTTGGAGATATATGCTTGTCATAATCTCAACCGGGGTGACCCCGATTTAGATGAGACGGAAGATATTGATATTGTTAAGATGACTCCCGAAGATGTTGTCGGACAAATAATGGCCGGAAAGATTGAAGATGGCAAAACAATTGCAGGAGTGCTGTTTGCCAGAAATGCGGGCATTATTTAGATTATGAGCATATATTTGATAGTGAGGATTAGGTTATGATAAACGAGTTCATTACGTATCTCAGGGATACAAAGGGAAAAGCCGATAATACGTTGGTGGCTTACAGAAGGGATGTTATTTCATTCGAGAAGTTTCTAAAAAATCACAGTGGAAGAGAACTGGCAGAGTGCAAAGAAAGCGATTCAATCGCATACATACTGGATTTAAATAATGATAGCAAGTCCAAGGCCACTATCAACCGCAAGCTTTCTTCATTAAGAACATTCTACGATTTCGAAATTGAGGCAGGCGCGCTTGCCGAGAACCCGTTTGCCAAGATTAAATCAGCAAAGAATGACAAGAGGCAGATTGAGTTTCTGTCAATAGATGAGGTGGAGAAGCTGCTTGCGCTTCCGGATCAGACAGTTAAAGGTATCAGAGACACAGCTCTTTTTGAGTTCATGTACGGGACCGGTGCCAGAGTTACGGAAGTAGTTCGCCTCAAATTTGAGGATATCAACCTTAAGATGAATTTCGTCACACTGCGTGATGGGGAAGGTGAAAGCAGAATTGTTCCACTTGGCTCATATGCTCAGAGGGCTCTGCGCAAGTACAAGGATACTGCGTATTCGGGTTTGTCACGTACGGAGGTGACAGACGATAGCTTCGTGTTTATTAATTTTAGAGGGCAGCCGCTGACAAGGCAGGGTATCTGGAAGATGCTCAAGGAGTATGGTGCTATGATAGGTATTGAAGACCGCATGACTCCTCAGATTCTTAGAAACAGCTTCGCTGTACATATCTTGCAGAATGGAGGGGATCTTAAGACTCTTCAGGAACTGATGGGCTTTGACGATATGTCTGTAGGAATTGCTTATCTATCGGTAACCAATATTAGAATCAAAGATGTATATAGTCGAACACACCCAAGAGCGTAATAAAAGCCCGCAGAAGCGGTTTTTTTTAAGACAGGCCTTTCAACCGTACTGCATTAGCGATACAGGCAGCAAAGGGGAATTTGTTTCCGATTAAAGAAACAAAAGCACCGAATGATTGAGGTGCAGTAATATATAGTAATAGACATGTAATAAAACAATATTCAAGAGCAGCTATTCGTATAACGAATGACTGCTCTTATTCTATTAAACAGGCTACTCAATGATACAGGCAGATACGCCGACCTTATTATTAGGGATTTTCAGTATACTGCAAAATCCCCGTATTTTTACGGTGGACAAGTGAATTTCCTTTTGTTAAACTCTAGATAAATAGATATGTCGAGTAGTTACATACAGCAGAAGATAGAGGTATGAATGAAGAAGCTGAAGGTCGAGGTAGCTACGCTCTAATAGACTTAAGATAGTTTCTTGCTTGCCATAACGTGATGATAGGCATATTTAAAAGGAAAAGGAGGTACACCATGGGTTTTATTCAAGCAGTCAAGGGCTCTATAGGAGGATCTCTGGCAGATCAGTGGAAGGACTTCTATGGTCCTAAGTCAAATGTATCGGCAACGGCAGGGGTGTTTCCCGGTGTTCCGATGGGAACAAACAACGGCAGAGGTGCTAACTACAAGGGTAATGAAAACATTATAACTAACGGCAGCAAGATAGTAGTTCCCGAGGGTACGGCGCTGGTAACTATTCAAGATGGCGCAATCACAGGAATTATAACTGAGGCCGGTGGCTATGAATATACGAATGACAATCCTAACGCTAAGTCTATATTTGCCGGGGATAGTCCCGTGGATGCGCTCGTAAAGCAGTCGTGGGAGAGATTTAAGTTTGGTGGTGTTCCGGGAACACAACAGCTGATATTCTATGTAAATATGAAAGAGATTCCCAATAATAGATTTGGAACGCAATCCGAAATCTATTGGGATGACGCATATTTCGGAACACAGGTTGGAGCTGTTACAAGGGGGACATATACACTTAAGATAGCGGATCCGATTTTGTTCATAAAGAATTTTGTTCCTGTGGTATTTGTCTCACCGGGTGCGCCTGAATTTGACTTTGCTGATATGGATAATCCTGCAGGAGAACAATTGTTTAATGAGGTAGTAGGAAGTCTTTCTGCCGCATTTTCGAATTATACAAACGATCCTTCTAAAGGAAACAGAATGAGCAGGATTCAGGGCGATCAGATTGGCTTTGCCCAGGCTCTTTCGAAGGCTGTAGATGATGGATATCAGTGGCGTCAGGATAGAGGTCTGGAAATCGTAAAAACTGCTATTATGTCCATCGAATACGATGAAGATACAAAGCTTATGATGAAGGATGTAAAGCGTGCAGATGCGCTCTCGGGTACCCGTGGGAATTCATTTATGCAACAGTCTGTTGCCAGAGGAATGCAGGCAGCAGGAGAAACCGGCGGTGGTGCCAACATGGCGTTTATGGGCATGGGAATGGGTGCTGCGGGAAACGTAATGGGTGGAATGCAGCAGCCTAATAATCCGGGCACATATCAGCCGGGCTTCGGACAACAGCCACAGCAGCCGAATGATCAGATGCATGGACAACATCCGAATGATCAAATGTATGGACAACAGCCACAGCAACCTGTGGATCCTACTGCAAAGCTGATCGAGATGAAGAAGCTTCTTGATGCAGGTGTAATCACACAGGAAGAATTCGATAGAATTAAGATGCAGCTTCTCGGGTTATAAAGTATATGAATTATGAAAAAGAAGTTATTTTAATGATGTAGGAGGAACAAGAAATGGATAAGAATAAAAGAGTGCAACTGATTGTAATCGTCGGTTTAGTGTTAACGATTATTTCCTTATTCCTGACACTATATAAAGCATCTTTCTTAGGTGAAAATGTAAGTGACTCTATCTACAATGCATATAAGAGCCAAGGACGAACGGGAACAGTTTTTCTCTTTCTGATAGCTCCTATTCTGGCAACCTTGTTTGTGCTACTTAAGAAAAGAATTCCTGTAATAATATTCGGACTTCTTCAATGTGGTCTTTGGGCTTTACTTACATCCACATTTAAGGATGAGTTTAAAGGATATAAAGTGGAATTTAGCTATGGACCGGGATTTTATGTGGGCTTAATAGGCGCGATTGTTATAGTTGTGGGCGGCATAGTAGCCGTTGCGACGAAGGCGTTTAAAGAAGAGAAGTAAACATATATCGTTTAACTATAATTGATACAATATTTCCGCTTGTGGTATAGCATTCTTATGATATATATAGTGTCGTATGAAGTGGTTAAAGCGGTTAACAGGAGGTTAATATATTCATAATTCATATTACTAATAGCAAGAGATACACTAATACTGCTGCTTAAACCGAGGAACCGTAGTGTTTCTCCTGTGCCACAAGCGGAATTGATTCCTCTGTGAAGAATCGAGGATTTTACTTAAATTTACTTAAATAAGTTGTTTTTTCGATACAGTCACGAGAACCAGGGAGACAAGTAAGATGATAGATGATAAAGATTTTGTAGAGACAGTAAATGAGGGAGTTGTTTCTCAAGATAACACTACTGAGGAACAGGTAGGCGAAGAACGAAAAGACGGTCAGATTAAGTGTCCTAAATGCGGAGCTACTGACATAGAGCTTAACCCGACTACAGGAAAACTTAGATGCAACTTCTGTAGGCATGTATTTGAACCTGAGGTTATTGAGCAGTCTGATAATATAGCTGAATTGGAAGGAATTCATACCTCGAAGGGGGCATCAGATATTATAGCTGATGCAGAGGATGTGTTAACCCTTAAGTGTGAAAGCTGCGGTGCCGAGGTCGTTATAGACACAGCTTCTGCAGGGCAGGCCAGGTGTCACTGGTGCAGAAATATGCTATCGATTAACTCTGCCATTCCTAATGGCGCAGTTCCGGATGTTGTACTTCCTTTCAATGTGACTAAAGTCGATGCACAGGCGAAAATTGATGAGTTTGTGGGGAAACGAAAGTTTTTTGCTCATCCGCAGTTTACCAAAGAGTTTACTTCCGAAAATATCTGTGGAGTATATTTCCCTTATATGATTATAGATGTCAACGCTCACTCATATCTCTCGGGTACGGGAGAAAAGCTTGTTAGAAAGTACACTGTAAAGAACGGTGATAGAGAAGAGGACCGCTATGATGCTGATGCATATCACGTTGAGCGTGATTTTGATATCACAATAGACGATCTTACGGTTGAGGCCAGTGCCGATAAGCTGAATGTTTCTTCAAATGAAAAGACAACTAATATCATAAACTCGATTATGCCTTTTGATACTGATAAGTGCGTTGAATATAATGCTAATTATCTCCGTGGGTACACGTCGCAGAAGCGTGATGTCAATGTCGATCATATTAGACAACTCGTAAAAACTCAATCTAACGATATTGCCAGATTTGCTGCGAATGACACCCTGGAAAAATATGACAGAGGTGTTGCCTGGGACATTGATAATTTCGAGGTAAAAGGTGAGTCATGGAATGCCGCATATCTACCTGTATGGTTGTACAGCTATATGCAGGTCAAGGGTAAAAAGAACTTACTCCACTATGTTGCGGTTAATGCCAGAACGAAGGAGACGATGGGAAGTGTTCCTATCAATATGACTAAACTGTGGATAGTGTCGATAATAATTGAGTTATTCGGAGGCGTTTTGGCGATATTACTCGGAAGTGACTTGGTGAAATGGGATTCTGATTATCGCTGGGCGCTTCTCTTACCGGGTGCAATCTTCTTTGCTGCAATGTACTCAAGGTATAGGAATGCAGGTGCACGTCACACTTATGAGAAGGAAACAGTCAAGGAGATGAGCAATATTTCGATGGTAGATGAATTTACTGAGCATAGGCGAGGGCTTAAGGATGAATACATAGAAGGTGTTAACAACAATTCGGTAAAAGGCAGTAATGTCAAAGACCTGTTGCCTGGTGTAAAAGCTGATAGCCTTTCGTCGGTGGTTGGGAGCGTGTCTAAAATAAAAGGTATGATTGACGACGTTGATGATTTTACAGATTTTAAATAATCTGATCCTCTCTGACCATAGTTTGACCATGGAGAGATTAATAACAGAATGATAACTGTGCGAGATCCTTGTAACTTAGGTATAAACAACGCTTAGTATCATGGTGGAATATAACTTAACGAGCGTGTCACTAAATTACAAAGAACTTATGAAAGAAGTTTGTTATGAGCTTTTTTTCAAAGAATGCTTGCACTTTTTGCGGAAAAGAAGTTGGCTTTATCAAAGGCAAAAAGCTGAATGATGGAAATCATATCTGTAGTGAATGTGAGAAAAATTGCAGTGCATATATTGATGTTTCCAGGTACACAAAGGACTTCCTGACTGAGCATATGGAGTATATGCAGAAACAGGATAAGCTTTATAAATCTGAAGTTGAGCCACTCGGTAAGGGTGGTGTGAATAGGATCATCAATGCATATAACGGTATTATATTCATCGATTCAATAGATATGTTCGAAGCAATTACACCGAAATACAGCAAGAAAAATCAAAAAGAATTATTCAGGTATGATCAGATTAAAGACTTTGCTTATTATCAGGTAAAAAATAATTCTGATAGTGGTAAAAAGTATTCGGAGGTGGGGCTCGATATTTTTCTAAAGAGTGAATACACTGCTGATGGATTTAAGGATCCACTTCCTCCAAGCGGCAAGGTTCATCCTTATGTTGCTCTTATACGTATTTCTTTCGAAAAAGATACTGATGATGCTCTGGCTGCCGGTCGTGCAAAAGATCATCTAAATGAGTTGTTCGGAAGACCTAGCGAAACATTTGGTGGCAGCATTAAGGAAGCTTTCACGGGAACAGGACAGGAAAGAGCTGACATGAAGGCACAGGCAGAAACGGTTAAGGCTTTAGGTGGATTAGCAAAGTCGTTCTTGCAAAAAGATTCTGCTGCAGTAGGTCAAGCTCAGGAGAATCTTAAGATGAAAACTCAAGATGCAGTTTCCACTGCACTAGATTATGGCTCAAAATATACAGAGACTGCTGATGCTGCCGAAAGGCGTGCTTGGCAATGATCGCTCTCCTTGATATTTAGGCTGGATTGCAGGATGTGCCAATATGAAAGTAAATAAAAAACTGTTTGCCACAATAGCAATGTGTGCTTTATCTATATCCATCATACTCACCGGCTGCGGGGTAAAGACGGAGAGTATGTCCCACACATATGATGAGAATTATAAGGTGACTCTGGAAGTCCCAAAGGATCATGGTTATAAGTTTAATGATAATAAAAAGAAGTCGTTTGGGATGTATGATTATCATTATGATTTTTCGCTAAAAGGCGATAAGGCAGAATTATATTTTAGTATTGAGCCATATGTGTACAATACAAGCATTTATTTTCAGGACGAATACCCTGACCTTGATAAAGATAATCCTAACTTTGATGACTATTTGAAAGTATTAGAGAAGGGCAAAAAAGATTATAAGCTTGTTAAAATTGGTGGACGTAAGGCGGTGAGGTTTGAAGAGAGAGGGTATGTTGGGAAAGAAAAAGATAAGCTATTGGGCTATTTATATATCATTGACATACATCATGGCGATGGTGATAAGAAGCTTCAGGTTAAGGTGCTCCCTAAGGACAAAAAAACAGATGTTAAAAAGTTCATAGATGATGATGAAGTTACATGCATTATTGATTCAATCAAGTTTAAAAGCTTCAGTTAATCATAAGCAATAACTTAGAGTTATAGGCTGTGAAGTGTTGGAGAAAGCTGCTGTGGTCATTGAAACGTCATGACCATAGCAGCAATATATTTGTTACGCATGACCTTTCATTTGCAAGTATTAAAATTTTTACAAATTATTACGATTGTATCTGCAACTGTACGGGCACCTGCATTTTTGAGTATAAGGCTTTTAACCCTTGCAATACAAGCAGGGCTGTGGTATCATACAAAAGTTATTACGGACGGTCCTCTGGCGATGCAAGTAACGAGCTGCGTTTGAAGAAGAGACACGCTACGAACGTCTTTGAGAGGGAGGAGGAATAACGATGAACATTTTAGATCAGGTTACACAGGAATATAAGAAGAACGATGTTCCTGAATTTAACATCGGTGATACTGTAAGAGTACACGTTAAGATTGTCGAGGGCCAGAGAGAGAGAATTCAGGTATTCGAGGGATACGTACTCAAGAAGCAGAACGGCGGTATTTCGCAGACATTTACTGTAAGAAGACTTGCGCAGGGAATCGGTGTTGAGAAGACTTTCCCGATGCACTCACCTAAGGTTGACAAGATCGAGGTAGTTAAGAAGGGTCGTGTTAGAAGAGCTAAGCTTAATTACATGCGTGAGAGAACAGGTAAGGCTGCAAAAATCAAGAAAGCAAAGTAGCTTGGGCTTTACAAGCAGGGATAACGATGCATACCTCGGCAGATGCTGCGGTGTGCATTTTTCTTAAATGAAAACATCTTAGGTGATAACATG
This sequence comes from Mogibacterium sp. CM50, assembly GCF_000293155.1. Classification (NCBI taxonomy): domain Bacteria; kingdom Bacillati; phylum Bacillota; class Clostridia; order Peptostreptococcales; family Anaerovoracaceae; genus Mogibacterium; species Mogibacterium sp. CM50. The sequence continues at coordinate 55,003 of NZ_ALNL01000035.1, forward strand.
ATTAGAAACATCAACTGGTATCCGGGTCACATGAAGAAGACTCGCGAGCTCATACAGGAGAATCTCAAAACAGTGGACCTTGTGGTTGAAATCGTGGATAGCAGAATCCCTTTATCGAGCCGCAATCCCATTATTGAGGAGCTCGTAGCGGGTAAAAAGCGTGTCGTGATCCTCGGTAAGTTCGACTTGGCCGATGAAAGCGTAACGATGGAGTGGAAAGCGTTTTTGGGTCGAAACGGTATCATCGCACTGCCAGTGGATTCCAGAAACGGTGATAATATAAAAGCATTTTATACGATACTGGATAAATATCAACAGGAGAGAGACAGGGAACGTGCTCTCAAGAGACCGCTGCGCATGATGATTGTCGGGGTTCCGAATGTCGGTAAATCATCTTTTATCAATCGCCTGATAGGTAGGAAGAGTGCAAAGACCGGCGATAGACCGGGTGTTACAAAAGGCAAACAGTGGGTAACGCTTGCCAACGGAATGCAGCTGCTCGACACGCCGGGAATTCTCTGGCCTAAGTTTGAAGAGCCCGGCGTTGGACTCAATCTGGCATTCTGCGGAAGCATAAAGGATGAGATTCTCAACGTGCAGGATCTTGCCTTTGAGCTTCTCAAGGTGTTGAGAGCGAATTATCCTGACGAGCTAATCGCGAGATATAAGCTGGATGGCTTGATGGATGACGATGAAGAGAAATATGACGAATATGGGGAGCCGATAAATCCCGTTTTGGCCGATATGGAGGCAATAGCCAAGAAGCGCGGATTCATGCTTTCCGGTGGACGCATTGACTACGAGAGAACCGGACGGGCCGTACTCGATGAATTTCGAGCGGGACTGATTGGCAAAATCTCTCTCGAGAGGCCTGAACACAGATAGATACGGATAGCTGGTGAGTTTATATGACTAAGCAAGAACGAGAAGAACGGAAGCTGCAGAGAATGAAGGAGCTCAAGCAGATAGAAGATGAACTCCATGCATCGGGTATAAAAAATATCGCGGGAATCGATGAGGTGGGAAGGGGTCCCCTCGCAGGCCCTGTGTATGCAGCCTGCGTGGTGCTGCCTGAAGAGTTCAATGTACCCGGGATAGATGATTCCAAAAAGGTCTCAGAAAAGCAGCGCGAGAAGCTCGACAGGCTGATTCGTGAGTCTGCAAAGTCTTATGGTATAGGGACTGCAACTGCACGAGAAATCGACGATCTCAACATCCTAAACGCCACTAAGCTGGCGATGCACAGGGCTATCATCGAGGTCAAGTCGAAGCTGGCAGAAGACGAGAAAATTGATATGCTGCTGGTTGATGCTGTCGACCTAAAGGAAGAGGGCATACCGGAGAAGGCTATCATAAGGGGAGATGCGACCTGCTATTCTATTGCAGCTGCTTCGATCGTTGCCAAGGTAGCGAGGGATTCATATATGAGGGAGATGGACGAGAAATATCCCGGCTATGCTTTTGCCAGCAACAAGGGATATGGAACAGCTGCTCATTACGAAGGCTTGCGCAGTGTCGGACTGTCCCCGATTCATAGGAAGTCTTTTCTTAGAAAATTTGAAGCGAGCGAGGGAAGCAAGGTGGGCAAGAAGCAGTTTTACGCAGTAAGGACAGGAAGAGTTCCCGGTATATACAGCACGTGGGATGAATGTAAGGCTCAGGTAGACGGATATTCCGGCGCAGAGTATAAGGGCTTTGCACGGCTGTCGGAGGCAGAAGCCTTTGTCGGCAGCGAAATATTGACTGCTATGGGAACTTCTCGTTCAAACTCATCGGCGACTGGGAACTCCCCTTCACGTGCTTCCGTTAATGATGGCGTAATCGCCTATGTTGATGGCAGCTATGATGTAGCAACCGGATATTATGCATCCGGAGCTGTAATTCTGACCGGAGATGAGAAGGTAGAGCTTAGCAAGCTCTACACTGATGAAGCAGGCGGCAAGCTTAGAAACGTTGCAGGCGAGATCAAAGGCGCAGAGCTTGCAATCGAGTACTGCCGTGAACACGGAATTGACAGCGTGACGATATACCACGATTATATGGGTGTCGGGAAGTGGGCCGATGACGAGTGGAAGGCTAATCTCGAGATGACCAGAGCTTACAAGGCGTATATCCGGAAGGCAAGACAGTCGATGAGCATCAGATTTATCAAGGTTAAGGGACATTCCGGTGATAGATACAATGACCTGGCAGATGCTTTAGCAAAGGCAGCCTTGGACAAATAGAATTTGTTCAGGCGGAGAACAATATGGAAAAATAAATTCATGACTATAGTATGATTGCTGTACTAAATGTTAAAACAGAGTGTAAATCGCTAAACATAAAAGTGTTATCACATAATTTTATGTTGTAACGTTTTTGTCGGTAAGCTTAAAGAATGTACTAATTCTTTTGTCGTTATGATATAATGATAAACGCTTTATGCGTCAAAAATGGAGGATACATTAGATATGCACACACTACTAAAAGGCGCGCCCGTAAGGGACGCCATCGACCGGGATATCATATCAAGGGTAGATTCATTGAAGAAGTCCGGCAATGTGCCTAAGATTGCCACTTTTAGAATTGGCGAGGACGACGGAGAGAAATATTACGAGGGAGCAATAATCAAGAGGGCGGCTAAATACGGCATCGAATGTGAATCTGTGGTGCTGGAAGAGGAAGTCGCTCAAGAAGCTGCAGAGAAGGAGCTGGCCAGGCTCAACGGGGATGACGCAACGTGCGGAATCATAATGCTGATGCCATTCCCCAAGACTATCGATAGCGAGAGAATGCGCTCGCTGTTAAGTCCGGCGAAGGACATAGATGCGATCACTGATGCGTCGTATGCAAAGCTTTTTGCAGATGATCCCGATGCTTTCTATGCGTGCACGGCTGAATCGTGTATGGAGATACTAAAGTTTTATGGAGTTGAACTAAAAGGTAAGCAGGTTACAATTATCGGTCGCAGCATGAGAGTTGGAAAACCGCTTATGCTCATGATGATGAACGCAAACGCAACGGTAACCGTATGCCACACGAGGACAACTGATGAGAATTTGAAAGAGGCGTGTGAGAGAGCTGATGTTGTAGTGCTGGCGACAGGGCAGATTGAATCCTACAGTCCGGAGCTGTTCCACGATAATCAGGTTATCATCGATGTTGGAACGGGTACAGGTAAGGATGGGAAGCTTGCCGGCGACTTCGATTCCGGGGCACTTGATAAGCCCGGTATGCCAAGCTCGCTGAACTACTCCCCTGTTCCGGGAGGCGTAGGTACAGTTACTACAGCACTACTGCTTCGCAATATCGTAAAAGCTGCAGAGCTCGGAAAGTGATTTTACAAATACGTCTTGAAGCAATATTGACGTTCTAGAGAGATTCGCGCTTCGTGCATTTGATCGAAACGCTTATGAGGGAATATGAATATTACCAACGAGATAATCAGCCCTGAGAGACTGAGTGAGAATAAGCTTGAACTGGTACGCGATGAGGAAGCCTTTTTCAAGGAGATTGCGGATATAAGGCTTGAGTATGAGGCAGCCATAAAGGAGATATCGACTAAGCTCGAGATTCTCGACGATGATTTTAAGCAGCACGATGATCACGGACCTATCCACCATATCCAGTACAGACTCAAATCTGTCAACAGCATGTTCGACAAGGCCGTAAGATACGGCATAGAGGATCCGCTTAACAATCTCGAAGAAATCAGGAGCCGGATATATGACATTGCAGGCGTGCGAGTTGTGTGCAACTACAGGGATGACATATACGTGCTGTCCAATCTGCTTCTCAAGCAAGAAGATATCAAGCTGATTAGAATCAAGGACTACAGCTCCAATCCTAAGGAAAGCGGTTACAGGAGTCTGCATGTAGTAATATCTGTACCGGTATTCCTTGTAAATGAAAAAGTTTCAATTCCTGTTGAGATACAGTTCCGAAGCATTGCCATGGATACGTGGGCAAGCTTGGAGCATGAACTCAAATATAAGAACGAAGGCGAGTTGAGTGAGAATGTGCAGACTAAGCTCAAGGTGTGCGCTGAAATTCTTGCAGATGTCGACAATAGGATGGAGAATATCAGGCATGAGGTGTTCTTCACGGAATAACATGATTGTTGCTGCAGGTTCGGTAGTAATTACAGGATGTGCAGAGCTTTATGTTTATGCTTGAGAAACTCGCGGCATCATGCTCATATCGCTCATAATGCGGGCGCTTATGGCAAATCATAATTATTTATTATATAGGAGCTAAGAATGGGTAAAAATCTTGCTAAAACTTACGATCCGAAGAATTTTGAGGATCGTATTTATGAGATGTGGGAGGACAAGGGTGCTTTCAATGCAGAGGTGGACAGTGATAAGAAGCCTTTCTGCATCGTTATGCCGCCGCCAAACATCACAGGGCAGCTTCACATGGGACACGCATTAGACCAGACTCTTCAGGATATCCTGACTAGGTGGAGAAGAATGCAGGGATACAGCGCATTATGGCTACCGGGCAGTGACCATGCCAGTATCGCAACAGAGGTTAAGGTTAACAACGCTATTCACGAGGAGACAGGTAAGGATAAGAAGGATATAGGAAGAGAGGCCTTCCTTGAACGCGCTTGGAAATGGAAAGAGGAGTATGGCGGACACATTACCAGGCAATGTCGTAAGCTTGGAGATTCCTGCGATTGGCGCAGAGAGCGTTTTACGATGGACGAGGGCTGCAATAAGGCAGTAACCGAGTTCTTTATCAGGCTGTATGAAAAGGGTATGATCTATAAGGGTAACAGACTTGTCAACTGGTGCCCCGACTGCATGACTACTCTGTCTGATGCAGAGGTAGATCACGAAGATGTACAGGGCAAGTATTGGTACTTCCATTATCCGGCGAAGGATGGCGGTGAAGGCATTACAGTTGCAACTTCCAGGCCGGAGACTATGTTCGGAGATGTCGCAATCGCTGTAAATCCTGACGATGAGAGATATGCGGAATTGGTAGGCAAGACCGTAATACTGCCTATTGTCGGAAGAGAGATTCCGATTATAACCGATGAATACCCTGATCCCGAGAAGGGAACAGGTGCTGTTAAAATCACCCCGGCGCACGACGCCAACGACTTCCTGGTAGGTCAGAGACACGGTCTTGAGATTATGTCGTGTATGAATGATGATGCTACTATGAATGAGCTCGCTGGCAAATATGAGGGCATGGATAGATATGAGTGTCGTAGGGAGTGGGTCCGCGACCTCGAGGAGGCGGGCTTCCTGGTTAAGGTAGAGGAGCTGACTATTCCTGTAGGTAAGTGCTACAGATGTCATAATGCTATCGAGCCTAAGCTGTCCGATCAGTGGTTCGTAAGGATGGAGGAGCCGGCAAAGCCCGCAGTCGAGGCGGCTAAGTCGGGCAGGCTCAAGCACGTGCCTGAAAGATTTGAGAAGAATTACCTCAACTGGCTAAATGATATTCACGACTGGTGTATCTCGAGACAGCTGTGGTGGGGACACAGAATACCTGCTTACTACTGTGATGACTGCGATGAGGTAGTTGTCGGACGTGAGATTCCAAGCGTGTGCCCTAAATGCGGCGGCGCTCATTTTCATCAGGATGAGGATGTGCTAGATACGTGGTTCAGCTCCGGCCTGTGGCCTTTCTCGACACTTGGCTGGCCTGACAAGACGCCGGAGCTGGAGTATTTTTATCCGACTTCGGTTCTCGTAACCGGATATGACATACTTTTCTTCTGGGTCATCAGGATGGTGTTCTCAGCATGCGAGATCATGGAAGAACCTCCATTCGAGTATGTGTTCCTGCACGGCCTGGTTAGAGATGAGCAGGGACGCAAGATGAGTAAGTCGCTCGGCAACGGAATTGATCCGCTTGAGGTTATCGATAAGGTTGGGGCAGATGCTCTCAGATTCATGCTTATCACAGGTATTACTCCTGGAAATGACACCAGGTTCATCTGGGACAGGCTCGAATCCTCGCGCAACTTCGCTAACAAGCTGTGGAACGCATCGAGATTTACAATCATGAATCTGCAGGACGATAACGGCAATCTGTTGCCAATGGCAAGCGCAGAGACGTCAGCCCTGAGAGATGAGGATAAATGGATTATTTCTCGTGTTAACGAAGCTGTACAGGATATCACCAACTCGCTTGAAAAGTTCGAGCTGGGACTCGCGGGGCAGAAGGTATACGAGATCATCTGGGATGAGTATTGCGATTGGTATATAGAGCTGGTCAAGGCCAGGCTGTGGGGAGATGACGAGCAGGATAAGGCTACAGCAAGATTTATACTGCAGAGCGTACTCAAGGACCTGCTCAAGCTGCTTCACCCATTCATGCCATTCATAACAGAGGAGATATGGGGATATCTGCCGGCAGATAAGGCGACAGACAACAATGACAATCTGCTGATAAAGGCTGCTTGGCCTGAATACGACACATCCAAGGTATATGCTGATTCTGTAGCTAAAATCGAGACTGCCAAGGAGATAATCAAGGCTATCAGAAATGCCAGAACCGAGGTTGATGCTGCACCAAGCCGCAAACTCAATTTGATTATCAAGACCGATACTTTAAATGATACTATTGAGGCAGTGGCAGCGCACATACAGAAGATTGCCAACGTTGTAGATATAGAGATAGCCGAAACTGATGCAGCTGCACCTGACGATGCGGTATCGGCAGTATTCAGCGGTGGAGAGATTCTAATCCCTCTGGCAGAACTGGTCGACTTTGAGGCTGAGCGTGAGAGACTTCAGAAGGAAAAGAAGAGACTGGAGGGCGAAGTTGCACGTGTAGATAAGAAGCTTGCAAATGCAGGCTTCGTAGCAAAGGCACCGGCTGCAGTTGTTGAAGAGGAAAAGCAGAAGGGCGAAAAGTATCGCGAGATGCTTGAAACTGTGAATAACAGACTTGAGTCCATGGGGGCAACAAGTGTCAAATAAAGCTAGTGAGGCTGTCATACAGCGTATCCGGGATATGACAGCCAAGAAAGGTCCGATCGGACTCAAGCGAATGAGGCGACTGCTGGTGTTACTTGGGCACCCGGAGGAGCACATGAGTGTTGTACATGTGGCCGGAACCAATGGCAAGGGTTCAGTGTGCCAGTTTACGGCCTCTATGCTGCGAGCAGCGGGATATTCCGTAGGGGTATTTACTTCACCGCACGTGATGGAATACAACGAGAGGTTCGAGATAGATAGACACTATATCAGCGACGACGACTTCTGCCGTATTGCAGACTGCGTCATGTCATATGCTGAACAGCTCTACGGCGAAGGCTACGGCTACCTGGCTGAGTTTGAGATACTTACAGCTACAGCGTTGCTGTATTTTAAAGAGCAAGCTCCTGATATAGTGATACTCGAGTCGGGTATCGGCGGTAGGATAGATATGACAAATGTCATTTCTGAACCGTTGGTTACCGTGATAACAGAGATAGGCTTCGACCACGTGGGAATGCTCGGGGATACGCTGGCAGAGATTGCGGTTGCTAAGGCCGGCATTATCAAGAACGGTGTTCCGATCGTATCTGAATCAACTGAATCAGAGGCTAAGGAAGTAATAATTCGTACCGCGGAAGAGAAGCATGCTGAGTTTATAGATGCTTCGCTGGCTGAGTATAGGATTACGAATTACGCGGAGCCGATGGGGTTCAATTTTGCATTTGAAGGAAGCGATAACAGCTCTGGATGCAATATCAGAATGGATGACGTCAGGATAGGCCTAATAGGCGAGCATCAGGTCAGAAATGCGATCACTGCTATACTGGCTGTAGAGAGCATGAGGGCCAGAGGCTGCGTTGAGATAGATGAGCAGCAGATGAGGCAAGGACTCATGGCTGCAAGGAATATGGGGCGCTTTGAGATACTCAATAGCGATCCGTATGTGGTAATAGATGGGGCGCACAACACGCAAGGCTTACAGGCTGCTGTGGATGCGCTGGTGGAATTAAGAGGGACGATATTTAAGGACAAGAGGATACTGACAATCTTCGGTTGCTTTGCAGATAAGGAGCATCAGAAAATGTCTGAGATATTGAAGGCGGGACTTAGAGCAGCTGGATGTGGTGAAGTTATTGCTACGGAACCGGTCAGTCCGAGGGCGCTTCCTGCTGAGATGCTCAAGTCGGAGCTCGAAGATGAGGGCATCGCTGTTACAGCTATCGGCGATGATGAGACAGCCTTTGAGAGAGCGATGGCGTCCGGATATGACGTTATACTCTTTTTAGGATCAATATATCTTATAGGAGATATACGAATTTTTTTCAATCGAAAGGACGGGTAAATTAATGTTTGACAGAAACGGCTACGATGACAGCAGATATAACCTGGATAATATCGCTGAAATTGCTAAGACTTCCCCAACTGTTGCTGCTCTGGTTGAGAAGGAGTACAACAGACAGAAGAACAATGTGGAGCTGATCGCATCCGAGAACTACTGTTCAGAGGCTGTTCTCGCTGCATGCGGAAGCTGCTTATCCTGGAAGTATGCAGAGGGATACCCTGCAAAGCCGGTTGCCAGGCACTCGGGGAACAAGGGCAGATACTACGGTGGTACAAGGTACGTAGACGAGCTGGAGGAGTACTGCTGTGATAAGTGGAGAGGAGTATTCCACACTGATTATCACGTAAATGTTCAGCCACACAGTGGTTCACAGGCTAATTTCGCTGCCTACAATGCAGTGCTGGAGCAGGGAGACACAATTCTATCACTCAACCTGGACAACGGTGGACACCTCACCCACGGTTCATCCGTGAACTTCAGCGGAAAGTTCTTTGACGTACACTTCTACAACGTAGATGACAACGGATATATAGACATGGCAGACCTGGAGCATAAGGCGAACGAGCTTCATCCTAAGCTCATCCTCACAGGAGCAAGCGCTTACTCCAGAATAATCGATTTCGAGAAGTTTGCCGAGATAGCTAAGAGTGTTGGAGCACTGTTCATGGTGGACATGGCTCACATCGCCGGATTAGTGGCAGGTGAGGCACATCCTTCCCCGTTTGGATATGCTGATATCATCACAACTACAACTCACAAGACTCTAAGAGGACCAAGAGGCGGTATGATCTTCTGCAGAGAAGAGCTCGCCAAGAAGATTGACAGCGCTGTATTCCCATTCTCACAGGGCGGTCCGCTCGAGCACATCATCGCCGGAAAGGCAGTATGCGCTGAGGAAGCTCTCAGACCGGAGTTCAAGGAGTACGCGGCACAGGTAGTTAAGAACTGCGCAGCTTTTGCTGATGAGTTCCTCAAGCTGGGATACAATATCGTTACCGGAGGAACAGACAATCACGTGTTCCTGATAGACCTGTCCGACAAGAATTTCTCGGGTAAGGACCTGCAGAATGCTTGTGACGAGGTTGGTATCACCCTAAATAAGAATTGCGTTCCTAACGAGAAGCGTTCTCCAATGCAGACAAGCGGCGTTAGAGTCGGAACAGCTCCGATGACCACAAGAGGTTTTGTAGAGGACGACTTTAGAGAGGTTGTTCACAGAATCGATGAAGTAGTCACGAGACTTGAGGCTGAGAAGGCAGCAGAAGAGAAATAACTGATAGTCTTCAATAATTAATTTAATTAGCATACCCCCGGATTTGTTGATATACAAATTCGGGTATTGTATAATCAAAAAAAGAGCATTAAGGAGGACAATTCCATGGTTAAATTATTGGTAGGACACAAAGGTAAGGGTAAGACCAAGAAAATGATCGAGTTGGCAAATTGCTGCGTCGAGGAAACCAAGGGGAGCACCGTATTCATAAACAAGAATTCAAGACTTATCTATGATTTAGACTACAAGATTCGAGTTATCTGCATGGAGGATTTCGTTCATATCACTAACGAAGATGAGTACATCGGATTTCTATTCGGAATTATTAGCTCGGACAACGATATACAAACAATATTCTTGGATGGCATCATGAGACACGCAGACTTCTCACTTGAGATACTTCCAAGCTTCATATCAAAGATTAAGGACATCTCGAAGGATTATGGCATCGACTTTGTTATCAGTATCAGCGCTGAACTCGAGGAGATGATCGGAGTTAACTTCGATGGAGTAGAGGTTCTTAATTAATTTGTGAACAGCTATAAAAACAACCTAATCAGCTGCTTAAGCCGACTAGGTTGTTTTTTTTTATTATTCCCGTTGCTGCGAAAAAATATATTGCGCTTTAGGCAGCTGAATCAATATAGATTGTTAATATCTCTGATTAAAGCATCGACGTCTTCCTGCGATGTGTACCAGGCAGTACATAGGCGCATGCACTTGTGATTTTCATCCACGTTCTCAATTTCCGACAGCAGGTATTTACCGTTTAGTGCCGCAATCTGCTCGTCCGACAGAATGAAGAACTGTTGGTTGGTTGGGCTGTCCACGGCAACCTCCACACCGCGTGCAAGCATTGCTTCTTTGACCTGAAGTGCCATCTTGACTGCGGGTGATGCAATCTCAGTATATAAATCATCTTTAATCAGAGTGTAGAACTGCAGTCCCAGCAGCCAACCCTTGGCGAGCAGCGCGCCGTGCTGTTTCTGATAGCTGAAGAAATGGGGCTTGAGCTCATCGTTCACAATGGCAATCGCTTCTCCCATCAATGCACCGCACTTTGTACCGCCAATATAGAAAACATCGCAGTTGTGTGCCAGGCACTCGAGATTAACATCGTTTGCCGGAGATGCCAAAGCATAGCTAAGTCTGGCGCCATCGACAAAGAGATAGAAACCGCAGTCTTGGCATACACTATATATCTCTTCAAGCTCCGATCTGCTATACAGCATACCCAGCTCGTTAGGCTGCGAAATATACACCATCTTGGGCTCGACTACGTGACCGGGAGTTGGATTATTTTCGTTTAGCCGACCTTCCTCTCTGACCTGAGCGGCAGTTATTTTGCCATCCTTGGAAGGGAGAGCGATTACCTTATGCCCGGTGTACTCAATAGCACCGGCCTCATGAACGTTGATGTGACCCGTATCGGCGGCAATCACTCCTTCAAAGCTTCTGAGCGCTATGTCAATAATCGTCATATTAGTTTGTGTTCCTCCCACGAGATAGTGAACATCGGCTGTAGGGCTTCCCGTCGCCCTCCTTATTTCAGCTGTAGCTCGCTTGCACCATGTGTCTAATCCATAGCCGGTGTGTGAGTTTTTTGCATCCTGGGTTAGCACATCTAAAATTACGGGGTGGGCGCTTTTGCTGTAGTCGTTGTCGAATTTGATCATGACGGTACCTCTTGATTTATTTGATCCGGGGTTGAATTATATAGTATAAGCATGTTTACTTGCGGTGGGTATTTTCCCACTCCCTGATAGCCTCTCTAGCGCATTTGTCGTCATCCTGTGGTACATTTACGCCGTTTATGTGCTGATACTTGTCATCTCCTAGTCCGATGATTGCAATCATGTCTCCGGATTCGGAATGTGTGATGGCATAGTGGATAGCCTCAGGTCTATATTCAATAACCATGTACCTGCCGCCGGTTGGCTCAAGACCGGATTTTACACCTTCGAGTATGGTCTCAAATGGTTCAAACCTGTTGTGCTCCGTCGTTATAATCGAGAAGTCGGCATATTTACCTGCTGATTCGCCCATCCCGATTCTTCTCTGAATATCCCTGTTCCCGCCTGCTCCAAATACGCACACAAGGCGTTTAGGCTTATATGCCCTGAGAGCTTTGAGAACAGCTCTTGTGCTCTCTCTGGTATGTGCGGAATCGATGCACACGCTTAGCTCCTCCGTGCGGTATATCATGTCAACTCTGCCGTTAATATGGATGTGCGATAGAGCCTCCTTTGCAGCTGAAGCCGGCAAGCCCAGTGCGTCAACAGCTGCTATTGTAGCCGCTGCGTTGAGAGCCGCAAACTCGCCGGGCATATTTACGTATACTTCATCATCAAGCTTGCCTGAAAGGTTGAATTCTTCACCTATCAGCCCGTTGCGCTCTCTTGTTCTCTGTTTGCCGATTACATAATCCGGAGTGCTTCCGAGCTTGGCTGTCGCAGCGTGTGTATCATCGTGCCCGACAGTTATCAGCTCGCATGTCGCTTCCTTGACTACAAAATCAATGTTTTTATCGTCCAGGTTCACGACTCCCTGTCTGCACTGTCTCAGCAGCAAGCTCTTGCAATATGCATAATTTTCAAAGGTAGGGTGCTCGTCAGTTCCCACATGATCGCCATGCTGCACGTTGAGGAACACCCCTACATCAAAGGTGATCATATCTGTCCGGTGCTGCATGAGACCCTGAGATGAACATTCGATGACTGCGTACTCGATGCCTTTAGATACCATCAGAGCTAGAAACCTCTGCAGCTGATCGGAATCGGGGGTAGTATTGGCAACCTCGAGGATCTCATCGCCGAGATTTACTCCGTTAGAACCGATTGAGCCGGCCTTGCAGCCAGCCTCCCTGAGTGCAGCCGTAATCATTGTTGCAACAGTAGTTTTGCCCTTTGAGCCGGTAACTCCGACTAGTCTGAGCTTTTCGGCCGGATAGCCGTAAAACGCAGCGGCAACGACAGCCTTGGCGTGTCTAGTGTCGGAAACTGCAACGACAGGAGAAGATATATTTGACAGACTTAGTTCATAGGCCTTATCGACGATGATAAGGGAAGGGTGTCCTGCGTCAATCTGTTCAAGAGCGTCGTGCGAATCAAACACAGCGCCGCGAATGCATACAAATATATCGCCTTGCTTAACGTGCCTGCTGTCAAAGCACAGCCCGGTTACGTCCTGATCGAGTTTTCCCTGCAGCAGCTTATATTCTAATCTTGAAGTTATTTCGTTAGTATTCATCTTTCCTCCGGATTCCCTGCAAAATGGGGATTTATAACACTTAATTATATCCTTAATTAGTTAATTTTCCAATACGTATGGTATAATAACCGATATTTACATACGGCATGATAAACGGTATTTACATGATATCGTATACGACCGGGAGGAGAGAGGTAAAGCGAATTTTCTGCAATACTGCTTAGAACTTCACTGCCGCCGATATCAGGGAAATTCCGACAGCGAGAGTGGATAAGTAGCGGCAGATAAGATTACTCATTGTAATTTGTGGTGTTTTAATAAGAACATGGCATATGTATTGAAAGAATATACAAAAAATGCTACAGTTAGAGATAGTTAAGTCATTGCATTGTAGATAATTATTAAGAAAAGGGTGTAGTAATGAAAGATAAAATTTATCTAAACGATAATGAAGTCATTCTGAACTTTGATCTGGTATACCCGGAATCCAGGCTCGATGTTGTTAAGTCTAAGGCATTCAAGGTATTCCTGGAGAATTATATAATCTATCTCGCCGAATACGATACGAAGCTGTATGATTGGGCGATTCAGGGCAATTCACCGGCAAGGGCTCTTGATGCGCTATCTACATTTGCACGTCAGACTCTCGTGTTCAATGCGGAGGAGATTGATTCGCCTTATATAAAGGATAGAGCGACTGCGTTGCAGTTCGTAGAAGGTATCTATGATTTCTGGAAGGCTCATGAGAGATATTCTGTCACAACAGATAAGAGAAGAGAGTCCAACTCGACGACCTTTGTAAAGGCTGATTCGGCACACAACCAGTTGATTATGGCAACCTTTAGACGCATCGAGGAGACTCTGATGGGTCGTGCAAATAAAATATATCGGCAGCAGCCGGCAGGTACGAACGCTGCACTTGCGCTGTATAGAAATGAGTCATTCAAGCTTGGAGCTCGTTACGATGCGCTGCGCAAGGTTAAGTTCATCGACTCCGTAATGCTGCGTACTCCAATGATTCTTCATCCCAAGTCGAACAAGCGTGAGTGGGCATTCGAACAGGTATATGAGAATCCTCTGGATACCTTTAAAGGCGACAGCGACGAGTTTTTCTGCTTCCCGGCTAAAGTAGGAGACCTGACGGTATTCGTGTACTTCCACAGAGATTTCATGTCCAACGGTGTGTCGCTGGCTAACCTGTTTGAGCTGGCATCCAAGAGGGAAGCATCCAGGAAGCCGGACTGCGTGCTGCTCTTTGGTAATGATGACGGCAAAAATGCCTGCACATTCTACCACGATGATGAAGAGGACATCTGGGTCGGATCGGTAACGTACAGTGAAAAGATTTCGTACTTTGGATATATGAAGAAGACGGTGTTGACGCTTCACAACGTCGCTATGATGCAGAAGGGATGGCTACCGATTCACGGAGCGTTTGTAAATATCACGCTTAAGAACGGCAAGAAGAAGGGCATATGTCTGATGGGAGATTCCGGAGCCGGAAAATCCGAGACTATCGAGGCGCTCAAATCGCTCGGCAATGAGAAGATTAAGAATATCGAAGTCGTATTTGATGATATGGGAACCTTTCATCTTGAAGACGACGAGGTATATGCAAAGGGAACTGAAATCGGTGCGTTCGTAAGACTGGACGATCTTGATCCGGGAACTCCATACCGCGATATGAACAGGGCTATATTCTTTAACCCCGATCTATCCAACGCAAGAGTAATAACTCCCGCTGCGCCGTATGCAGTTGTAACTGACAACCACCATGTTGACCTGTTTGCTTACGCAAACAACTACGATGAGGAGCTCGGACTGCACAGGTTTGAAAACCTTGAGGATGTCAAGAAGGTATTTGTAGAGGGAAAGAGAATGGCGAAGGGGACAACTCAGGAGATCGGCTTATCGACTACTTACTTCGCTAACCCGTTCGGACCTATGCAGCAGCAGGATATATGCGATCCTATCATTGATAAGGTGTACGATCGTCTGAAGCAGAACGGTGTGTTTATCGGTGAGATTTACACTCATCTCGGTAGAGATCCTGAGGACAGAGACAGCATCGTCAAGGGGGCACAGGAGCTGCTAAAGTTTATCGAGGAGAACTAAGGCTTATATATGGCGTCGTACCCGGTTAGATTAAAGCCGCAAAGCTATATAGTCCGGCAAAAGCCGGATGGTGATATAGAATTAAAGACAGGGGAACGGACAAGTGAGGCTAGTCCGTTCTCCTGTCTTGTGGTAATATCGAGTTATGATTAAAGATATAGACAGAATAAAAACTGCATTAGAAAATGGTCAGGGTGCGGAGTCGACCTCTAAGAGCTTTGGCGTCCTGATTCCTATAATCGAGACTCCGCGTGGCCTATCGGTATTGTTTGAGGTGCGCGCCGCAAGCCTGAGACGTCAGCCAGGAGAGATCTGTTTTCCGGGCGGCAGCACCTTGGATGGCGAGTCGACCACGGCTGCTGCTATAAGGGAGACGAGCGAGGAGCTCCTCATCGAGATGTCGAGCATTGAGGTTGTCAAGGAGCTCGACGTCATCAACGTGTACTCCGGCGGTATTCTGAGACCGGTGGTTGGACTGCTTAGGAGTTTAGAAGGCTTTGACGGTGCTGATGGCATTGGTGTTGGTGATACCGACGGGGGCGAGAGACTTGCGTTTTCAGCTGACGAGGTCGCCGAGGTCTTTACTGTGCCGCTGTCGTTTTTTCTTGAGCATGAGCCGGATTACTATGACATAGAGATGAGGAGTTTTCCTACTGCAGACTTCCCATACGATAAGATTCCGGATGGGGAAGACTACCACTGGGACATCGGGCACCGAAGCGTGTGCTTCTATACATATAGGGATAAAACTATCTGGGGATTGACAGCGGGGATTATGCACGACTTTGTCAAGAGACTTAAAAGAGGTGGATACTGTTAGCCCCCCCCTGTAGTGTAATCAGCTGCTTATCCGATAACTTCCGTTTTATATATGTAATCATTTGCATGCACTCTTCACATATTGAGGATAAATATTATGTTATAATAATTCAAGTCAAGAAAAGGGGGTGATTCGTCACCCTGTTTTCTTTCTGACTGATTTCAGATAATGAAGGAATCAAGAAAGGCTGATATGAACGCAAATTCAAGCTCAACAAATTTAATTTATAAATTATATTTGTTCAATACAGCTGACCGTATTGCGGCAATTGCGATTGCTGTGTTTGTTGTGCTGTTTTTTGCATCAAGCACCGTGCTTGCAGGTACTTCACTGCCCAAGACCCCGTCCGGCAGAGAGGATTACTACAAATTCCTCGGAATTGATGTGTCCGAATGGCAGGGTGATATAAACTGGAATGGCATCAAGGCTGATGGTGTAGACTATGCTTTTATCAGAGCAGGTGCAACCACGTCTTCGAGCTTTGATCTCAAGGAGGACAGAAAATTCGATATAAATATGCAGGGCTCCGGGAGCGCAGGAGTTGCACGGGGATTGTATTGGTATTCTCAGGCGACTACAGAGGAAGAGGCTGTGGCTGAGGCCAAGAAATTGGTTGCACAGGCGAAAAAATATGATGTCGAATTACCGCTGGTGATGGATCTTGAATTCTCAAACGGGAGATTTGATAAAGCATATAATTCATGGCGTGCCAGGGGCAGTGCGTATGCAAGACAGAGGATGACATCAGTAGCTGAAGCCTTCCTTTCATATTGTCGTTCGCAGGGTTATCCTGCCTCTATCTATCTGTCGACTTCGCTGGCAGGAAGCTTTTCCGGGGTAGACACTAAGAGCCTCGCGGATAACTCGTACGAAGTATGGGTTGCGCACTACTCAAACGAACTGTCGGCATACCCGGAGTACAACGTATGGCAGTTTACAAGTACCGGACGTATGCAGGGGATCAAGGGAAATGTTGACTGTGATGCGATGTATGTGGATAAGTCTGCTCGCAAAGCCGGAAACCCGGGACTTGATGCCGAACCTGCCAACACCATGGTTCGCTACACCGGTGCGCCTGCAACGACGAACGTGAATGTATCAGATAATGGCAAGGCTTTGACCTTGAATAAGGACTACACGGTTTCCTATATGAACAACAACGGCAAGGGTACGGCGTATGCACTGATCAAGGGAAAGGGTACTTATGTAGGTTACACCGAGGTGTTTCCATATCAGATTGGAGATGAAGAGCTGCTTCACTCTGCAGATCTCGAGCCTTCGCAAGCGGTTACCGGCATCAAGAACGGCAAGACGTATGTTAAATTCACAGCAGCTGGTGGTGATGTAGACGATTATAGAATCGAATACAGGAATGATGATTCGGAGGAATGGAAAGCTGTCAGGACTGGAGGTAAGGCGGAGTATGCACTCGATGGCCAGTATAAACAGATTAGAGTTTCTGCTGTTGTCGGCAGACAGCTATACGGTATGGCGTTGCCGGATAACTCTCAAAAGTATGAGATTATAGATGGTTCGGTTGAGTCTGACTATAGACTTGGCGGCAAGGCGCTATGCAATAGGGATAAATTCAAGAAAATCAATAAGGAGGTAAGTGAAGATGTCGTTATCTAAGAGCAAGCATCCGCACAAGAGTTACACTCGGCGCCAGAAGCTGCTCATCGGGCTGTTTGTTTTTATAGTAGTCGATATCGCCCTATTCACTTTCACTGTAACCAGATACAACGGATATGACCTTATCAATTCGCGCAAATATGTTGAGTTTAAGATGCCTAAGGACAAATCCATGTCGGCTCGGCAATGGCAGGCGCTCGTCAAGAATGCAAAGGTCAACAGGTATCCCAAGACTCAGTTGACAAGGGAGATTGCCCACATCAAGAGCCAGTATGAGAAACGTATCAAAGAATACGACATGACTTTTAAAGAGTACCTCAAGGAAGCAGGGATGAATGAAACCGCGTTCAACAATCAGATAACAGAGATGGCAAAAGAGAATGTCAGAGATAAGCTGGTTCTTCATGCTATTGCAGATAAGAAGGGGATCTCGGTTAGCAAGGCTGAGCTTGAGAAGGCAAAGAAGGGCTTGCTCAAGGAGAAAGGAGTCAGCTCGGAAACAGAGTATAAGAAGCTGACGGGGGAGACAATCAACGAGCATGTCAAGGAGATAGACCTTGAGTCTAAGCTGCTGTATGCCAAGATAGTTAAAAAATAGGGCTTTAGCACTGTTAAATACCGCAAGTCCCGCAATTCGAGGAGGAGATGAAAATCTCCCCTTTTTTGTTGAAGCTCAACCTCATACGAAATGAGGACTGTATTTTGAAATTTTAATGACTTTAATATGCGCTGTGGAGAAGCATCAGGTTGTCAAACAGCTTGAGCTTAGTAAAATACAAGAAAAATGCAATCTTAATTTTTATTTAATAATTTCTTCTCTTGCATTTAAGGGTGTTTGTTTAATATTTATTCGAACATTGATTAATTGGAGGTATGTTATGGACATCCTGGCGAAGATTAAGAGTACGGCAATGGAATCGCCTGACAGACTGGTATTTAGCTCCAGGGCAGGACAGATGACATATGGGGAACTATGGGAGAAATCTTCATCTTTGGCTAATTACATCGAGAATAGACTTCGTAACAGAGAGCCGATCATGGTGTACGGTCATAAGAGTCCGGATATGCTTGTCTCTTTTCTTGCATGCGTCAGATCCGGACATGCATACTGTCCGGTCGATATTGGCAATCCTCCGGAGAGAGTTAGCGATATCGCAGATGCAGTGGACAACGAGATAGTAATTGTCCCGCAGCATGAGGAGCTTCTTGAGATAAATTCTAAATTTGAGATAGTCGGCAGAGAACAGCTGGACGATATATTTGCCGGGCACGCTGCATATGGCGGCCTGGAACCTGTTTCCGGTGATGACACATATTACGTCATCTTCACTTCCGGAAGCACGGGCAAGCCTAAGGGTGTTAAAATTCCGGCCGATGCTCTGAATAATTATCTGAATTGGTCGGTAACGCTATCTGGTGGTATTCCGGAGGCAACGAGATTTCTCAATCAGGCGCCGTTCTCGTTTGATCTATCTGTTATGGATCTCTATACAGGGCTGGCGACCGGTTCTACAATCGTTGCGCTTGACAAGGGGCTTCAGCAGGAAATGCCGGAGATGATGAAGTACATCTCAGCAGCTGAAGTTGAGTATTGGGTGTCAACGCCGTCATTTGCGGATATGTGCCTCGGAGAAGCTGAGTTTAGTTACGAGAATTTCGGAAGCATCAAGGCATTTCTGTTCTGCGGCGAGGTGCTTACCAAGGATACAGCTAAGCAGCTTAGATGCAGATTCCCGGATGCCAAGGTTATCAACACGTATGGCCCTACAGAGTCAACGGTTTGCGTAACAGAGGTGGATATCACCGATGAGGTCATCGCAGAGGCCGGTGCTCTGCCGATCGGACTTCCTAAGCCCGGTACTGATATAAGGATTGATCCGGAGAGCAGTGAAATGATTATCGTCGGAGATTCGGTAAGCTCAGGCTACTACAAGGATAAGGAAAGGACTGATCAGGTTTTCTTTATGGCTGAGGCCGGTACCTTGAGTGATAATCCCAAAGCAATGATTAGAGCGTACAGAACCGGAGATACAGGCCATTATGATGAGAACGGGATGCTGTTCTGCGACGGAAGAATTGATAATCAGATTAAGCTTCACGGATACAGAATCGAATTGGGAGACATCGAGTCTAACCTGGCAAATATAGACGGAGTAGCTGCTGCTGCTGTTATACCGAAGAAGCATGAGGGGAAGGTTATTAATCTGATAGCGTTTGTCGTGAGAGAAGGAAATGAGATTTCAGACGACTATAGTGGCAGAAAGTATGTAAGAGAAGCGCTCAGAGATCTGCTTCCAAGCTACATGGTTCCTAAGCGTGTCAAATTTATCGACAAGATGCCATTGACCAACAACGGCAAGGCCGATAGAAGGAAATTGGAGGAATTGGTGTAAATGCAGCTTTTTACAGACAATAGTTTCTTCATCTGGCTCGCAGTCCTATCAATTCCTGCTATATATCTAGGCTGCAGGGAGAAGTCGCTCAAATGGTATGGTTTGTTTGTAACACTCGTGTTCATCTGGCTAGCCATGGGCAGCAATCTGACAGCACTGTGCAACCTGGCAGCGTTCACGATTATCGAATATGCAGTGGTTCACACATATCTGACTATTCGAACCCGCAAGGGTCGAGTGACGTGGCAGTACAGGATCTTCCTGCTGCTGAGCATAGCACCGCTGACAATATATAAGCTGCTGGGACTGATTGGAAATAAATATCATATATTTGCATTCCTCGGATTGTCATATATGACATTCAAGGCAGTCCAGATGGTAATAGAGATATATGATGGAGTAATCAAGGAGTTTAAGACTTCCAATTTCTTCTACCTTATGCTGTTCTTTCCGACTGTTACTTCGGGACCAATCGACAGGAGCAGGAGATTTGACGAAGACATAGATAAGGTTCTACCCAGGGCGGAGTATCTGGAATTGCTGGGAGAAGGCATATACAGGATCCTCAAGGGCATGATGTACAAGATAGTAATCGCAGCCGGATTCTACACCGTTATGAACTATTTCGGCACAGGCGGAACATGGTACTCGATTGCAATATACTTCTACACATACGGATTCTACTTGTTCTTCGATTTTGCGGGGTACAGCTCGATGGCAATAGGAGTCAGCTACATCTTTGGAATCAAAACGCCGGAGAACTTCAATGCGCCGTTTGTCAGCAAGGATATCAAAGAGTTTTGGAATCGTTGGCACATGACACTGTCGTTTTGGTTCAGAGATTTTCTGTTTTCGAGAGTGACGATGAGCCTTGTCAGAAGCAGAAAAATCAAAAACAAGATGGCGATCGCTTCGGTGGCATTTATGATAAATATGTTTGTTATGGGTGTATGGCACGGACTTGAGTCTAACTATATCGTATACGGACTGTATCACGGCGTACTGCTTTCGCTGTGTGAGATATTTCAAAAGAAATCGAAGTTCTATAAGGCACACAAGAAGGATAAATGGTTCATAGCTCTCTCCTGGTTCATTACCTTCAATCTGGTAATGCTTGGATTCTTCATATTCTCAGGTAGGTTGGGAATTCTGCTATTCAAGAAATAGGGAGAAGAGAACGCTTCGATGTGTGCGATAAGAACGGATGTCGGAAAATGAACTAACAATATTAATTGAATAATTTTAAAGAAAGCTAAACAGGAGGAAATTACAATGAGAGAGAAGCTACTGGATATTATCGAAAACATTTGCGGAGATGAGATTGTAAAGGAGAACCCGGATATCAATCTGCTCGAAGAGGATCTGATCGATTCACTTGACTATGTTAGTCTGTTGCTCGACATCCAGGATGAGTATGGGGTGGTGTTATCGCCGTCCGAGTTCACAAGAGAGCAAATGGATACACCTAATAAGATTATTGAGACAGTTTCAGCAAGAATTCTAGGAGAATAGGTCAGGAACGAAGATAAGATGAAGAAGATCAACTCGTTTGTAGCGGCGCTGTTGCTGCTAGCGATGTTCACATTCGTGGTACATTTTGTATGCGCTAATAATGATCTCAGGGACAAGACAGGGCGTTTCGGTACTTGGTATAACACGTATAAGGATCTGTCCTACAACGCGTTATCGCAAAATCTCAATAAGAATTCGGTGCTGGTGCTCGGCTCTTCGGAGTTTAGGCATGGCCGCAAGTCGCAGTATCATCCCGGAAATCTATTCCGGAATACAGATATAAATCTCGTAACTGTGGGCGGTCCATTCAATCAGACTCTGTTCCACACAGTTGCACTTGGTTCGCTTCAGCCTCATCTTAAGAGCAAGAAGGTCGTGCTGCTCATATCGCCAACCTGGTTCAAGAAAAATGGCGTCAAGAAGAGCGATTATGCTCTCAGATTCTCAGAGACTGAGTACTTCGCTTTTATGGAAAATAAAAATATTCCACTCGAAACCAAGAGGTACGTAGCAGAGAGAAGCGAGATGCTGTTATCCAAGAATAAGAGTCTACAGGTTAAAGCACGCATGATCAACAGGGCCAACCTGGACTTCAAGCCGGGTTTACTATATGGCTTTGAGAGACGTCATGCGTTTGATAAGGACAAAATCACTATTGGTGCATCTATGCGTTTTGCCATGAGGGATAAGAAGCCTCCCGCAAACTTTGTCAGGTACGGCTCCGCAGGCTTTAATTGGCAGCGTTTGCTTGAAAATGCACATCAGGATAGTATCGGCAAGGCAGATAACCCGTTCTATATGAGCGATCGCGTATGGAGAAACAAGTTCCGACAGGTTTATCCTAAGATGAAGGATGCTCACGCCGGAGAAAGCTATGAGAGGTCGCCTGAATACAAGGATTTAGAAGCGTTTCTGCAGGTGGCAAAGGCTAATAATATTCAGGTTAAACTGATACTGCTACCAGTAAACGGCAGATGGTACGATTATACCGGACTCGGTGCAGAAAAACGTGCAGTTGTGGGTCAGAAGGTAGAGAGAATCGCGGGTAAGTACGGTGCTGACTTCACGAATCTAACGGGATACAGCTACAATAAGTATATAGTGTCAGATGCAGTTCATCCGTGGAATGAAGGTTGGGTAAGAATAAATGAGAAAATCGCAGAATTCATTAATAAATAAGATTTTGACTGGAATATCGCTGAAATACACGTTATATATGTTCTTGTTTATGGCTTTGCTGTATATATTTTCATTGTTTGGAAGTATGCTCAGCAGCCCGACATTTACGTATGCAGAGTTCTAGGCAATTTTAGCGAATTGTATAGGGTAGTGTTGTACGATAAGGCTGGATTTACCCTTGGTGCTTGCAAATGCGCAGCGAATATCGCAGCGCATCGCATGGTGCCGGGGTACTTTATTTACAAATAGACATCCCAATATCAATCAGCTATAATCATTAAATATCTGATTAAATAATATACGATTGGAAAGGTGAGGAATGAACAAAGTCCTGGGCATAGCAGAAAGTATAATTCGCGGTATTGAGAACGGTGATGAGCTTGCAGCTCAGCCGTTTAAGGTTATGGAACGGCACATATATGATTCGTTCGGATCTGTCAGCTTTGGTGATGAACCTGACGAATCAGAGACAGCAATGCGCAATAACATACTTGCTCTCGGTAACAATCTCGAGTTCATGAGCTGGTTGCTGATGAACGGGTATGAGGGCAAGTTCAAATGTATTTACATAGATCCGCCATTCTTCACCAGATCGAAATACGATGCGACTGTTACGATCAAGGGCAGCGACGGCAAGAACCGTAAGGTTAAACATCTGGCGTACGATGACACGTTCGATCGTAGCATAGAACAATACGTCGAGAATATGACCTCGCGGCTAGTGATGATGAAAAGGCTGCTAGCTGATGATGGACTTATTTGGGTGCATCTGGACTGGCATTCGGCGCACTACGTCAAGCTGGTGATGGACGAGATATTCGGGTATGAGAACATGCGCAATGAGATTATCTGGAAGTATAAGTCCGGAGGCAGTGCCAAGACACATTTCTCCCGTAAACACGACACAATTCTGATGTACAGCAAGTCGAGCAAATATTATCTGAATGTTCCCAAGGAAAAGTCATACAACCGTGATTTCAAGCCATATAGGTTCAGGGGAGTTGAGGAGTATCAGGACGAATATGGATGGTATACCCTTGTAAATATGAAGGACGTATGGAGTATAGATATGGTGGGCAGGACTTCCGGCGAGAGGAACGGTTACGCTACACAGAAGCCGCTTGAGCTGATGATACGGATTATCAGTTCCTGCACAAAGAGGGGTGACCTGGTTGGCGATTTTTTCTGCGGATCCGGATCCTTTCTCGAGGCTGCTAACTCGATGGGCAGGATGTGGATAGGCTGTGATATTGAGAATCTGGCGCTCGGAACGGCCAAAAAGAGGCTTGATGCGTGCGAGTCAAACTACCTGTTCTACGGAAATGGGGAAGAACATACATACCGTACAGATGCAATAATCAAAATAGTCAGAGAGGATGAATTGGAGAACGGCAAGAAGCTTTGCTATGCTAAGCTGATGGCATTCAGACCGGAGCTTGAGATTGGATACGTGCAGCACAAGGATCGCGATCTGTTGGAAGCGGCATGCAGGTCAAATCCGGAATCATTAATTGACTACATCATGATAGACCCGGATTATACAGGTGAATTTTCCGCAGAAATCAGCGTTACAGATGACTATGACGACATAAGGTTCATATCCAGGGGCAATGTCGCATACATAGTTGTGGATGTCTTTGGGAAGGAGTATTTGGTAAAGTGAAAATGAGAGCGTGAGACTTATGGCAGACATGCACGAAGTCAAGAAAGCCGTCGCTATGGTCAAAATTTACCCGGCGGTGGCGATTATCGAATCCAAGTCAGATGAAAACGCAAATTATACCCTGACCGGCCTCCGCTGCACGTGTCCGGCGGACTTACAGTCGGAGTATGGTCTCACGCTCCGATTTTGCTATTTAGTCAATTTCTTTTCGAAGTTTCCGTATATGTGTGCGCCCTCAGTGACTATTACGAAAGCGTCTGAATCAACTGATTTGACAATATCTAACAGCTTGTTTACTTCGTATTTTGAGATAATCGTAATTATGACGTTTGAGGTCTCTTTAGTATAAGCGCCAGTTCCGGTCCAATTGGTAACACCTCGCTTCAGCTCTTTCATGATTGCCTCTTCAACACCGGGCTTTTTGGTGAATATCATAGCCTCCATATTGATGTTCTGTATATGAACACGGTCGAGCGCAATTGCCAGAACTGTCGTATATATAAGTGAATAAGCGACTATTTCAATGTTGAAGAGGAACAGACAGATAATATAGACTCCGATGTTGATCATGATACTGATCTTACCGACGCTGTGGTTGGGATTGAGCACCGACACTATTACTCCGATTATATCCTGTCCGCCCTGCGAACTACCGGCTCTAAGCACCATACCCGCGCCGGTTCCCGCTACTACTCCGCCGATGAGGCATGCAGTGAGGTAGTCGTTGAAAATTGGCTCTTCTGGAATCGGCATTATTCCGAGGGCAACCGAGCATAGCGTGATCGATACTACGGATGTGATGCAGAATTCTTTGTCGACAACCTTGTACGATACGATCAGAAGCGGTAGGTTCAACAGGAAGTAAAGTATGCCGACTACATCCAATCCGGGGAGAACAGGAACGTGAAGCACGTTTACAAAAAATAGCCTCAACAGCTGTGCCATTCCCGTAAATCCACCGTTATACAGATTCATCGGTGTAATTATCACATTTACGCCGATTGCGAATATTACGTTACCCGCGAGCATCCATCCCAGGTAGTGTAGCAGATACTGTTTGCGAGGAGATAAGCTTTTGTATAGGTTCAAGGTAAACCTCCCGGATAATTAGTATATGATAATTATGATACTATCTGTTGCCGGGAAAGTTCAATAATTTATTGTGTGTAATTGAGAAAACACCTAAGAATTGTTCATGTGATATAATCAACATCATCCATAAAGGGGAAGCAAGTAAATAGAATGACAAAGGTTAATAGCAGAGTTGTTGATTTGGAAAATGGGAATATCACCGGAGCTCTGATGGCGCTGGCGTTGCCAATCATGGGATCAATGCTCATTCAGATGGCGTATACGCTGGTTGACACTGCTTGGGTGGGCCTGCTGGGAAGCAACGCAGTCGCAGCAGTTGCAACAGCAGGTCAGATCATTTGGATTGGTCAGGGTGTAGCTATGATACCGCAATTCGGCGGACAGATACTGACCGGAAAAGAATTGGGCGCGGCAAACCTTCATGGAGCACGTAAAATCGCCTCTGTGGCAATAAGGCAAGCTGTAATTTTCATGGTTCTGTATTCATCAATAATATGTGTATTCAGAGGAAATTTTATCGGATTTTTCCATCTGAATAACCGATCAACTATAGCCATGGCACATGTATATACACTTATAGTAGGCATAGGTATGCCGATTTACGGGCTTAATACGGTTATAAACGGTCAATTTACATCGATGGGTGATAGTAGAACTCCTTTGTATTTCAACAGCACAGGCGTTGTGATCAATATGCTGCTGGATCCGATTTTAATGTTTGGAGCCATCGGATTTCCTCGTCTAGGAGTCTATGGTGCGGCCATAGCAACTGTATTATCGCAGCTGATAGTTCTGATACTTTATATTATCGCTATGATTAGAGATAATCATCTGTTTGTGGAGCTTGAGCTGCTGGGGAGAATAGATGTTCGGGAATTTATGAGGATTTTTAAGCTGGGTATTCCTCCTGCGCTTCAGACTGTCTTCTTTGCTCTTGTAAGCATCGTTATCTCCAGAATAGTTGTCAGGTATGGTGATTCCGTACTTGCAATTCAGCGTGTTGGCGGAATGATAGAATCCGTAACATGGATGGTGGCCGACGGATTTTCACTTGCTATGACGAGCTTTACCGCAAGAAATTTCGGAGCAAAAAAAGGCAATCGTATTAAAGCCGGATATAGGTCGGCCATTCGCATGATGATATTGTATGGAGCTATCATATCAGCTGCTTTTTTGCTGTTTGCAGTTCCGATATTTCGGATTTTCTTGCATGAAGAAAATGTTGTTCAGCTTGGAGGAGTATACCTGAGGATTCAGGCTATCTCACAGATTTTTATATGCCTGTCGGCAATTTCATGCGGTGCATTCAACGGATTAGGTGAAACGAAGCTGCCGGCATACATCAGCATTGGAGCAAAAGTGCTTAGGATACCGCTCGCATTGGTATTTATACATGTCGCTAATTCTATAACCGGAGCGTGGTGGGCGCTGACATTGACATCTGTTTTAGAAGGTGCACTAATTGCGTTCTTATTCTACAGACATTTACAGAAAGGGATTAATTATGACAGAATCTGGAGATAACAAAATCATGTCGTCACGATACCTGATTGGCAGATTTGTACCGTATTTCAAGCCGTATCTGGCAATTTTAATTTTCGATCTTGTTTGTGCTTCGTTTACGACGGTGAGCGATATAGTGCTGCCGCTGTTAATCAGATACATAAGTAACGTTGTTGCAAGCGATTTCGCATCATTTACGTCCGGCCTGATCATCAGGATTGCTATGATTTATGTAGTACTTAGAGGCGTTGATGTTGTCGCGAACTACTACATGCAGAACACCGGACATGTGATGGGTGCCAAAATCGAAACAGACATGCGTCGCGATCTGTACGAGAAGTGCCAGAGTCTGTCGTATTCGTATTACAGCGAGAATAAGACGGGACAGCTCATATCGAGAATCACCAGCGACCTTTTTGATATCACTGAGTTTGCACATCACTGCCCGGAGGAGTACTGGATTGCCGCTCTCAAGATTGTGCTTGGATTTGTATTGCTTATCAGAATCGATACTACACTTACAATTTTGATGTTTGCAATCATTCCGATTATGATTGCTGCAACCTACGCTTTTCGCAAGAAGATGCGCCGTGCATTTAAACTGCAGAGGGTCGGGCTCGGCGAGATAAACTCCCATGTCGAGGATAGTCTGCTTGGTATCAAGGTGTCCAAATCCTTTGCAAATGAAGACTACGAGCAGGAACGCTTCGAGGTGGATAACTCGCGGTTCCTTGATGTAAAGGCCGTCGGTTATAAAGCGATGGCAGGATTTAGAGGAGTGACTCGAACCTTCGACGGCTTGATGTATATTGCGGTAATCCTAGTGGGCTCGTTTGAGCTAAAGAACGGCAGAATCACCACCGGTGATTTCATAGCTTTCCTCATGTATGTAGGAGTGCTGCTGGAGGCTGTGAGGAGAATCGTAGAGTTTACCGAGCAATTCCAACGCGGAATGACCGGAATTGAGAGATTCATAGAGGTGATGGACGAGCCGGTCGAAATCGATGATGCCCCGGACGCAGAGGAACTGCCAAGGCTTACGGGTGAGATAGAATTTAAAGATGTTACGTTTAGATATAATGACAGTGAGGATATCCTTAACGGGATTAATCTCAATATCAAGCCGGGTGAGAACGTCGCCCTTGTCGGACCGTCAGGGGCAGGTAAGACCACATTCTGCAACTTGATTCCCAGGTTCTACGATGTTACAGACGGTAGTATTGAAGTCGACGGCCATGATATTAGGAATGTGACATGCAAATCGCTACGATCCCAGATAGGAATGGTGCAGCAGGATGTATATTTGTTCTCGGATACTATCGCGGGGAATATCGCTTACGGCAAGCCGGGTGCGAGGATGGAGGAGATAGAGAAGGCTGCAAAGCTCGCGGGAGCAGATGATTTTATCAGAGAGATGTCAGACGGATATAACACGAGCGTCGGCGAACGCGGCATGAAGCTTTCCGGAGGACAGAAGCAGAGGATTAGTATTGCCAGGGTGTTTCTCAAAAATCCACCTATACTTATCCTCGATGAGGCTACTTCAGCGCTGGACAACGAGAGCGAGATGCTGGTGCAACAATCGCTTGCCGAGCTGTCCAAGGGCAGAACTACTATTACAATTGCTCACAGACTGACGACGATCAAGAATGCAGATCGCATCCTCGTGCTCAATCAGGACGGAATTGCTGAAGAGGGGACACACGATGAATTGATAGAAAAGGACGGAATCTACGCAAACATGTACAGGATGTACCAGCTGTAGATAAGTGTGAATTTCGAGCAGAACAGCGAATTAGTCATATCCCGGTAGGATGTGACGGGGCCGGTTTTGCTCGGTTTTTTAAACACTAAATTCCTATATGAATAATAGGAAAAGGCTTGATTGATTGTGTGCAATATGTTATTCTTCTGTTGTAGGATAAAATACTCAAGATGCAAGGAGAGGAATGGCACATGATTGTTTCAACAAAAGGTCGATACGCTCTTATGGTCATGATTGATCTTGCAAACCACGATAACGGAGGATATATCTCGCTTGCGGACATATCGGAGCGCCAGAAGCTGTCGATGAAGTATTTGGAGAACGTAGTGTCTATGCTCAATAAAGGAGGTCTCCTACGCAGCTTTCGAGGCAAGAAGGGTGGTTACAGGCTGATAAGATCTCCTGAGGATTACAACATAGGGGAGATTCTCCGCATCACCGAGGGCAGTCTTGCTCCGGTTGACTGCATCAAGTCCGGTGAGGTTAATTGCGGCAGAGCTGATTCGTGCGTCACGCTTCCGCTATGGATCGGGCTTGATAAGGTTATCGATGAGTATCTGGACAACATCTCGCTGCAGGATCTGATAAGCGGTAACGTTGACAAGCTGATGTAAGATCAAGACGCGTAGAATCAATGCTGTTCGCAGTCGCTGCTAATTCCTATTGACTTAGTAGGGATTAGAGGTCTATAATAGCGAATGTACAGATGACTAAATTTAACACTGGGGAGGGAGCTATGAAAGTTTACGCAGACAATGCGGCAACAACTTATCTAAACGATGTCGCACTCAATACACTGCTGGATTGTCTCAAGAATTACAACGGCAATCCTAACAGTCTTCATACAGATGGGCAGGTCGCTCAGGAGAAGCTGGATGAATCCAGAGCTAAGGTGGCTGAGGCTATCAACGCTGCCAAGCCTAATGAGATTTACTTCACTTCCGGCGGAAGCGAAGCAGACAACCAGGCACTGATTTCGGCAGCTCGCGGTCTTGTTAAGAAGGGCAAGAAGCACTTGATTTCGCTCAACATCGAGCATCATGCTATCCTTCACACTTTGGCAAAACTGGAGAAGGAAGGCTTTGAGGTTACACTGCTTAAGCCACAGCCTAACGGCATCGTAGATGTCAAAGATGTGGAGAATGCAATCAGAGAGGATACAGCACTCGTATCCATTATGTTTGCTAACAATGAGATGGGAGCGATTCAGCCAATTGCAGAGATCGGAAAGCTGTGCCATGATAAGAGGGTTTTGTTCCACACAGATGCAGTTCAGGCAGTAGCACACCTGCCGATAGATGTACAGGCAATGAACATTGATATGTTATCTATGTCAGCACACAAGTTCCACGGACCTAAGGGTGTTGGGGCTCTCTATGCCAGGAACGGCATCAGACTTATCAACGTAATCGAAGGCGGAGCTCAGGAGAGAGGCAAGAGAGCCGGTACAGTTAACGTTCCGGGCAACGCCGCCCTCGCTGCTGCACTGGAGGATGGAGTTCTCCATATGGAGGAGAATGCTCGCAAGACGGCTGCGCTGAGAGACCGACTTATTAAGGGCTTGTCAGATATTCCTTATTCGCAGCTAAACGGCGACCCTGTAAAGAGACTCCCCGGAAATGTAAATTACTCGTTTGAAGGAGTTGAGGGAGAGTCGTTGCTGCTCGCTCTGGACATGTATGGCATCGAGTGTTCGTCCGGTTCCGCTTGTACAAGCGAATCGCTCGACCCGAGCCACGTTCTGGTAGGAATGGGAGTTCCTGTAGAGGCAGCTCACGGATCGCTCAGATTCAGCCTCAATGAGGAGAACACAGAGGAGCAGGTTGATTACATCATAGAGAAGGTTCACGAAGTGGTTGAGCACTACAGAAAGCTATCGCCATTCTGGGACGAACTGGAGAAGGGAGAGAGAGAACATGTTATACAGTGAAAAGGTGATGGATCATTTTCAGAATCCAAGAAACGTTGGTGAAATAGAGAACGCAGACGGCATCGGTGAGGTTGGCAACCCAACATGTGGTGATATCATGAGAATGTACCTCAAGATTGATAACGATATTATCACAGATGTTAAGTTCAAAACATTCGGATGCGGATCTGCAATTGCATCAAGCTCGATGGCTACAGAGATGATCAAGGGCAAGAACATCAAGGAAGCTCTTGATTTGTCCAACAAAGCTGTAGTCGAGGCTCTTGACGGACTTCCGGCAAGAAAGATTCACTGTTCAGTACTGGCTGAGGAGGCAATCAAGTCCGCACTGGTAGACTATTACGAGAAGAACGGTCTTGAACTTCCACCGGAGATTAAGGACTTTGAGCCGACTGAGGAATAGTGATATATTGCCGCAAGGAAAGTGACAATATAATATTAACAGCAAAAATTTGCAGGGGATTTTAACACACCTTCACATAGTGTGAACCAAAAATGTTATACTACTACCGATTAATGCAGAGTTTATCTGAGGAGGAAATAACATAATTGGAGGGACTATGACTACTGCAATTAAAGGCGGAAAGATTTATAAAGCTGGTGAATTCGTACCTAACGAATTGCTTGTAGTTGATGCTCCTGAGAAGGCCGGTCTGAGATCCGAAACCGGTAGTGATTTTGATTTCAAAAGAGTTATCAATGCTGATAACTCTTTTATTTTGCCATCATTCTGTGATGTGCATGTTCATTTTCGCGAACCGGGTCAGTCGTACAAGGAGACTATCAGCACAGGCAGCATGGCGGCAGCGCACGGCGGCTATACGACAGTGTGTACAATGCCTAACCTGAAGCCGGCTCCATCGACGATGGACACTCTTAGAGTCCAGCTTGAACTAATCGAAAAGGACGCTGTTATCGAGGTTGTTCCATACGGAACTATAACCATGGAGCAAAGCGGCAGGGGCAAGCTTTCCGACATGAAGGCACTGGCACCTCATGTGTGTGCTTTCTCTGATGACGGCAGAGGTGTTCAGGCAGATGGACTAATGCGTGAGGCAATGTATCAAGCCAAGGAGCTCGGCAAACTGATAGTTGCCCACTGCGAGGATGAGTCACTGCTTAATGAAGGCAAGGTCAGAGAGAGCGAGTGGAAGCAGATTGAGAGGGATCTCAAGCTCGCTGATGAGACCGGGGCAGGTTATCATGTATGCCATATTTCCTGCAAAGAAAGTGTCGAGGTCATCAGAGATGCCAAGAAAAGTGGGGTTGATGTGACCTGCGAGACTGCGCCACACTATCTGATATTTGATACAAGCGACGTTGAGGATTACATAGCCAGATGTCCGGAATACGGCGGCAGATTCAAGATGAATCCGCCAATCAAGGACAAGGCAGACAGAGAATCACTGATTGCAGGCGTGCTGGACGGAACAGTGGATATGATAGCAACTGATCATGCACCGCACAGTGCCGAGGAGAAACGCCGTGGATTTGCCAATAGTTCCAACGGAATCACGGGTTTGGAATGTGCATTTCCTGCACTTTACACATACTTGGTTAAGACTGGTGTAATGAGCCTGGAGCATCTGTTGCACATGATGTCCGTTGCACCAAGAGAGAGGTTTGGCCTCAAACAAAACGGCTGGACCATGGTGGATTTAGAACATACCTACAGGGTAGACAGCGAGGACTTCCGCTCTATGGGAAAGTGTACGCCTTTCTATGGACATATACTGAATGGCAAGGTGCAGATGGTGATAATGGAAGGCAACACAGTATACGAGAATTTGGAGAGATAAAATGCGCGATTTACGAAGCGAAATCCTTGAGAACAAACAGCTCGCCGATGGAATATACAAGATGACTCTCGAAACTCCAAAGTCCGAGTTCGCTAAACCCGGGCAGTTTGCCATGGTTGAGGTTCCTGAAAAGTTCCTCAGGAGACCGATCTCTGTCAGCAGCTACGATAGCGACAGGTACACGCTTATATACAAGGTTGTAGGCGGAGGGACCGAGATTCTGAGCAAGATGGAGCAGGGTGAACACGTCAGGAGTATCACGGGGCTGGGGAATGGATACAATATCGATGATATCACTGATGGAGCATATATAATCGGTGGCGGGATAGGTATCCCGCCCATGCTCGGACTGCTAAAGACAATGGTTATGTCAGGCAAGTCCTGTAAGGTTATACTGGGCTATAATTCCGCTGATGAGATGTTTATGTTTGATGATTTTCAACAGCTTGCCGATGATATAACGGTAATGACGGCGGATGGATCATATGGGCAAAAGGGCTTCGTAACCGATGCTTTTAGCAGTTGTGAGTATGCTTGTGCCTGCGGACCGCTTCCGATGCTGCGGGCATTGGATCACAAGGTTGAGCATGGCCAGTTCAGCCTTGAGGCGCGCATGGGTTGCGGTTTTGGTGCCTGCATGGGATGTTCGATTAGAACAACGGATGGAAGCCGCAGAGTGTGTAAGGAGGGACCGGTATTTGATAAGGAGGTTCTAAAATGGGAAAAACTGTAACCAGGGTTAGTCTGGCCGGAATCGAACTCAAAAATCCGGTAATGCCGGCAAGCGGCACCTTTGGATACGGTCAGGAGTACAAGGATCTGTTTGATCTCAACGTGCTGGGTGGAGTTGTAACCAAGAGCGCTACGAGGGAGCTCAGATATGGCAACAATTTGCCGCGTATTGCAGAGTGCACGAGCGGTATGCTCAACTCGATAGGACTCCAGAATCCTGGCATTGACCACGTTGTCGAGGTGGATTTGCCTGCCCTCAAGGAAATTTATCAGGGTCCGCTCATTGTAAATATCAGTGGGTTCAGCACCGAAGAGTTTGCTGAGGTTGCGTCCAAGATCGACGCGTCGGGATATGCCGATATCCTCGAGGTAAATATCAGCTGCCCTAATGTAGAGCATGGCGGATCTGCATTTGGAGCTGATCCGAAAGCTTCGGAGCGAATCACGAGAGCCGTGAGAGCTGTTACTAAGCTGCCTGTTTTTATGAAGCTTACACCTAATGTTACAGATGTAACCGAGATAGCAAGGGCTTGCGCAGCCGGTGGTGCAGATGGAATCAGCATGATCAACAACTTCAAGGCTATGCGAATCGATCTCAGCACCGGGACAACGGTGACTGCCATGAAATACGCAGGTCTGTCCGGACCTGCAATCAGGCCTATCGCACAGCGCATGGTAAATGAAGTGTTTCACGCAGTAAAGCTTCCGATTATCGGTATTGGCGGTATCCGGACGGCTGATGACGTGCTTGAAATGATTATGTCGGGGGCTACGGCTATCGAGATTGGTTCGGCCAATCTGATCGATCCATGGACGATGCCTCGCATAATCAGCGAGCTGCAGCCGAGGATGGACGAGCTTGGGATCAAGAGTTTGGAAGAGATAAGAGGGGTGGTATAGATGAAGCCGGAGATAATAATTGCACTCGATTTTCCGACTGGCAAAAAGGCACTTTCGTTCCTTGATCTGTTTGAAGGAGAGCAGCTCTATGTCAAGGTGGGCATGGAGCTTTTCTACAGCGAGGGACCTTCGATTGTCAGAGCAATAAAGGCTGGAGGCCACAAGGTTTTCCTCGACCTCAAGCTTCACGATATTCCGAATACAGTTAAGAGTTCTATGAAGGTGCTCGCTTCGGTTGGTGCTGATATGGTTAACGTGCATGCTGCAGGTGGAATCAGGATGATGAAGGCTGCTGTAGAGGGACTGGAGGATGGCTCAACCGGTGCAGCGAGACCTGAGATTATCGCCGTAACTCAGTTGACTTCAACTGATCAGGAAACTATGAACAGCGAGCTCAAGATCAACGGAGAACTCAGGGATGTCGTGCTCGCATACGCTAGAAATGCTCAAGAAGCAGGCTTAGACGGTGTGGTATGCTCGGCGTGGGAGTCTGAAGAGATTCACGCAGGGACTTCAGACAGCTTCATAACCGTCACACCCGGCATCAGACTTTTGGGAGATGCCAAGGGCGATCAGAGCAGAGTTGCAACACCTGCGAGAGCAAAGGAAATGGGATCAGATTATCTGGTGATTGGCAGGAGCATTACCAAGGCGGATGACCCTGTTAAAGCATATAGAATATGTATGGAGGAGATTAATAATGACTAATTCGGACAGCAAGTCTAAGCAGATTGCAGAGGGACTGCTCGGGATCAAGGCGGTATTCCTGAGACCGAACGATCCGTTTACATGGGCGAGTGGAATCAAGAGCCCAATCTACTGTGATAACAGACTTACACTCACTGCACCGGAGGTGAGGGATGTCATTGAGCACGAGATGGCAAGAGTGATTGAGGAAAAGTATCCTGAGTGCGATGTTGTCATGGGTACAAGCACGGCCGGAATTGCTCATGCTGCAATCTCTGCGCACATCCTAGGCAAGCCAATGGGATATGTCAGAAGCAGTTCCAAGACTCATGGACGTAACAACAGAATCGAGGGAAAGCTCGAGGTGGGCGAGAAGGTTGTGGTTGTTGAGGATTTGATTTCAACAGGCGGATCCTCAATTGAGGTTGTAGAAGCTCTACGCGAGGCCGGTGCCGAGGTGCTTGGCGTAATCAGCATATTTACCTATGAGACTGCCAAGGCAGACAAGAACTTCGAAGCAGCCGGTGTTGAGAAGCTCAGCCTGTGCACAATCAGTGAGCTGATGGAGACAGCTGTAGCGGAAGAGTACGTAACAAGCGAAGAAGGAAAGGGAATAATCGAATGGCTAAGAGAGATTTAATTAACATTACTGATCTCAACATTGATGAACTCGATAAGCTGCTGGCGCTGGCCAACGACATCATAGAGTCGCCTGAGAAATACCGGGACAAGTGCACACATAAGACGCTGGCAACTCTATTCTATGAGCCGAGCACTCGTACCAGACTCAGCTTTGAGTCTGCGATGTATGGGCTGGGCGGCAATGTAATCGGCTTTTCTGATGCCAATTCCTCATCAGCTTCTAAGGGAGAAACCGTGAGTGATACTACGAGGGTAATGGAGTGTCTGGCAGATATAATTGCAATGAGACATCCTAAGGAAGGTGCGGCCCTTGTCGCTGCAAATTCCTGCAACATACCGATTATAAATGCGGGTGACGGAGGCCATCTGCATCCATCGCAGACTCTCACCGATCTGCTGACGATTTTACGTAACAAGGGGCGCCTCAAGAATTTCAGGATTGGATTTTGCGGGGATCTAAAGTTCGGCAGAACTGTGCATTCACTCATACTTGCTCTACTCAGATATGAGGGGATCGAGTTTGTGCTGATCTCGCCCGAGGAACTGAAGCTTCCATCATACAACAAAAACGCTATGGATGAAGCAGGCGCAAAATGGATTGAGACTGCTTCTTTGGAGTATGCGCTTCCGGATCTCGATGTTCTGTACATGACAAGAGTGCAGAAGGAGAGGTTCTTCAATGAAGAGGATTATGTAAGACTGAAGGACACATATATCCTCGATGAGCAGAAGCTGGAATCCGCCAAGGACGACTTGGTTATCATGCATCCGCTGCCTAGAGTAAACGAGATTTCCGTCGAAGTGGATAATGATCCAAGAGCAAAGTACTTCGATCAGGTTAAAAACGGCAGATACGTGAGAATGGCGCTTATTCTCATGCTGCTGGGTATTGAAGGAGGTCTGAGATAATGAATATTGATGGTGTAACAACCGGTATTGTACTGGATCATATCGCTGCCGGTAAATCCATGCTTATATATAATCTGCTTCGACTCGACAAGCTGGACTGCAGCGTTGCGATTATCCAGAATGCGAAGAGCGGTAAATATGGTAAAAAGGATATAATCAAGATCGATCAGATTATCGATCTGGATTTCGACTTAATTGGCTTTGTAGATCCCCATATTACGGTCAATATTATCAAGAACAGCAGTCTCCATTCCAAAAAGCATATGAAACTGCCTGAACAGCTTATGAACGTAATAGAGTGCAGGAATCCACGCTGTATCACGTCCACAGAGCGTGGCATAGAGCAGAGATTTAGACTTGATGATCCTAAAAAGAGAATTTACAGATGTGAATATTGTGATACAGTTCATCAGGGCGGTATTAAATTCTAAAGCTTGTTCCGGCGCCGGTAACGTTCGGAATATCAGTGTAGGCATGAGCTAAACTGCATCACGATGTGCTATAATAGCACTTAATATACAGATAATTTTCTAGGGGGACTAATGATGAAGATCATTCTTTTGGAGCCACTTGGCATTTCCGAGGATACCCTGCAGAGGCTTTCGAGCACTCTCACCGAGCAGGGACATATTTTTAAGGCATACGACAGTGTAGCAACTGATACAGATGAGCTGATACAGAGAGCAGAGAACGCAGATGTCCTGATTATTGCTAATCATCCGCTGCCCGGTGATGTTATCAGAGCCGATCAAAGCCTTAAACTCGTATCAGTTGCGTTTGTCGGCATAGACCATGTTGATGTAGAGGCTTGTAAGGAGAAAGGCGTGCTCATCTCTAACACAGGTGGGTATTGCGACGATGCGGTTGCAGAGCTTGCAATAGGTCTGACTCTGGACTGCCTCAGAAATATCACAGAGTGCGATGCCGCAGTACAGGCAGGCCATGGCAAGGGAAGCCTCGCAGGTCACGAATTAGCCGGTAAGACAGTCGGAATCGTGGGCACAGGTGCAATCGGCCTGCGGGCGGCTTCAATTTTCAAGGCATTTGGATGCAAGCTCATCGGATATAACAGAAGTGAGAAGACAGCAGCCAAGGCTCTGGGACTCGAATACATGTCACTTCTCGACGTTATGGCAAATGCGGATATCATCTCTGTTCATACTCCGCTCACCGCCGAGACTAAAGGGCTGATCGGAGAGAAGGAAATTGCCGCAATGAAGCATGGTGCTATCATCATCAATACAGCCAGAGGGCCGGTTATAGAGACCGAGGTGCTTGCAAGGGCTCTCAGAGAGGGCAAAATAAAAGCCGGACTTGACGTATTTGAAAATGATCCGCCACTGCCGGCAAATCACCCGCTAATCGACGCACCTAATCTCGTATGCACTCCACACGTAGGATTCGATACCATAGAGTCAATTGATAGGCGTGCTGAGATGGTGTTTGAGAATGTAACAGCCTGGATGGGTGGTAATCAGATTAGAAAGATGCTCTAAGCGAGGCGTAGTCGCTTAAATTCGTCGGAACCTGGCGTTCCGCAGGAGGTGCTCATGTCGGTCATAAGTAGACGCTCAATCAAGGTGCCGTTTGTGGCATTGCTGATAGTGGTATTTGGATTTGCCCTGGCAGGTTGCTCATCCGATCTGCGCGAATCTGATATAAATGATTTGTATGCCCACCCGGAGGATTACAAGGGTAGAAGGATTGCGAATCTCACGATGCAGGTTGTCGGAGTGGACAAGAAGGACGGGGAGGTGCAGCTTCGGGCCTTTGAGAATATTCGCAAGACTGAGCATCCGACGCTTGTAATTGTTAAAGATGCAGATGTGGATTATCAAGAGTATGAATTTATCAAGGTCAAGGGTAAGGTTGCGGGCAAGGTGAAGGTAAAGGACGAAAGCGGCAGTAACGTGACTGCCGTGCAAATTCAAGCTGAAAAGATTTCCAAGATCAAGTCAACCGATGCTTTCCCGGCTGAAGACACCGTGAGAGTCGATTCGATGATCAAGAAGAATGGTGTAACTGCAACCATAAAGAAAATAGATTTTACAAAGGAGTCCACGAGGGTATATCTGTCAATCAAGAACAGAACTGACAAGCGGGTTGAGGTATATCCCGATCAGAGTCTGATAGAACAGGATAGCAAAG
Organism: Mogibacterium sp. CM50; assembly: GCF_000293155.1. Classification (NCBI taxonomy): domain Bacteria; kingdom Bacillati; phylum Bacillota; class Clostridia; order Peptostreptococcales; family Anaerovoracaceae; genus Mogibacterium; species Mogibacterium sp. CM50. The sequence continues at coordinate 93,172 of NZ_ALNL01000035.1, forward strand.
ACTACGAGGCAGATATGGGCAACTACTTCTATGAGGATGTCCAGCTTAGCAACACCGTAAAAGCCGGAGAGACGATCACCGGAGTGGTGGTATTTGAGAGAATTGATCCTAACCTGCCATTTACCTTTGCGTTTGAAGGTGCCGATCACAAACATAGCGAGTTTGAGATATCATTTAACTTTGCAAAACAGTAAGCTGTCGTCACGGCGATATCAGCAAGGTAGAGGCAGTATGCTTAACTCAGAGTACATAGCCGTTTGAGAAGCCCCCTCATGCGAACTGTCAACAAACAACAAATTAGCAACTATAGCAAAAGCATCCGCACTCAGTGAACAGCTGAATGCGGATACTTTTGTGTTATTAGCTGTGGCGTTGTGTCATATTGGTATCTACCACTGTTCGCTGTGAACCTTGTCACAAGGGAAGCTTGGCAGCTTCTGCGCCTCCGGCTGCTCGTCGATGTGTCCGAGGACCAGCAGCGCTTCGAGCTTCATATTTGCAGGAGCCTTAAGTCTGGCGTTGACAAATTCTTCAGAGCTTACACCGTCCTGGTTGGATGGACGAAGTCGTAGCTGCAGCCAAACGCTGCCTAGACCCTGTTCAGCGGCAGCGAGCAGCATATAGCTCATTGCGATGGAACTATCCTCAATATATGTATCTGTCTTGTCAGAATCCGAATAAACCGCAACAGCGACATTCGCAGTCTCAAGCATCTTAGCTCCACCCTTTCGGCTGTTAACGAGCTCCTTGAGTGTGTCCTTGTTCTTAATGACTACAAACTCCCATGGTCGTAATCCCTTGCCGTTAGGGGCAAGGAGCGCGGCTGACAGAACTTCGTTCAGCTCCTCGTCTGTAACAGGCTGTGTGTTGTACTTACGAACGCTGCGGCGATTCTGCATAGTGTTTAATAAACCCATCTCAATACTTCCTTTCACATTAATTGACTACATTGTAACATGAATGTTAAAAAATGATTGAATAATTGCAAAATAAATTCAAAAACAGCATAAATTTTATGATTTGTAATTTAATCTGCTTTTCGAGTCAAGTATTCCAGACTCCACCATATCCCGGTCAACGTATCGATACCCGATGAATGGCCGATAGCCAAGAAATCCTTCGTCAGCTTATCGACAGCTTCTGCACCTGTGCACAATTCATCATACAGCGTAATTACCGGTACACTGAACTGGCTAGCGAGTGCACATTTTATAAAGGCTCTGCTTATTTCGTTTGTGTTATCGAGATTATCGGTTATTGCAGCCCTCACCGACTCCATCAGCTTATGATTGAAGCGAGCTGGGAGCGCGGCAAATGTTGACAGCATTCCGGTGAGGAAATCATCTCCGCCGGGTGTCAGGCCGGAACCGAGACCTATCAGCGATGTCAGTGCATTTCCCGAAGAAGCGGTGTCACCGGATTTTAGAGATGAAACCGCATCCGTGAGCTTGTCCTTTGCATATGACAGAACAAAATCGTCCGGAGCACCAGCCGGATCAGTCAAGAAAGAGAACCCGCCGCGATTTGTGTTCTCGATCATGTGTTTAACAGTGGATTTTAGATCCTCTTTGTGATTGTGCTTAATTAAATACCCGTCATAAATGCAGGTCGGAGCATCAAAAGAGATAGTAGCTTTTCCGACAGTCAGATTGTTGGATCGGAGCGTGACAGCATCTCCGTCGTGAACTCCGATGGCGTGTATTTCGGCTTCGTTAATCGGAAGTATGACGCTTATCGGCGATACAGGAGAATCCTGTATTTGCAAAGCCAATAGCTGATTATCGAGCATTAGATTAATTGTTCTCTCATAGACTGAGTGCACGTATAGATCGAGTTCACTCGGATCACCCCGAGATGCCAGCGACTCCAGCTTATTCAATACATATAGCGAAGTTTGTTTTACTTTTATCATCATTCATCCTCTTCGTGGCTATGTTATCATCATGTATAACAAAAATCAAAATGCGTTTTTAGATAATTCGACAACAATAAAATTTTTTAATCAATAAAAAGGTTTCAATCTATTTTTTACAGGGCTTAGAAATATTGAAGAATACCATTCAGTAATGTACTATAAGATTTATGAAAGGAGTTGAAATTGGTTGACCGATTTTATTAAGAAATTTATTAACCATGAAACTGTTTCATAAAGATTCTTAAGCTTCTACACATTTGATCGTAAAGGGTCATAGGAAGGGAGATTATATGTATGATTTACTGATTAAGAATGGACAGGTTGTTACACCCGAGCTCATTCAGGAGGCAAACATTGCTGTCAAGGATGGCAAGATTGCAGCAATTCTATCCAAGGATGACGAGCCGAAGGCTGCGAAGGTTATCGATGCAGCCGGTAAGCAGGTCTTCCCCGGAGCAATTGATACCCACGCACATCTTAACGATCCGGGATATGAGTGGAGAGAGGACTACGAGCACGGAACTGCAGCTGCTGTAGTTGGCGGATATACAACTGTTATCGACATGCCTCTTCAGAACGAGCCGGCTCTGACAACACCGGAGATTTTCGACGCCAAGCTGGCTAAGGTTCAGCCAAATGCATATTCCGATTTCGCATTCTGGGGAGGACTTGTTCCGGGCAACCTCGATCAGCTCCGGGGGCTCGACGAGAGAGGCGTTATAGCTTTCAAGTCATTCCTCGGACCTGTATCGCCTGACTACTCACCGCTGACATATGGACAGGCATATCAGGCAATGAAGATTATCAGGGAATTTGGCGGAATGGCCGGATTCCATTGTGAGGATTTTGCGATGATTAAGGAAGGTGAGAAGGCTCAGAAGGAAGCCGGCAACTTCAGCTGGAGAGGCTTCCTCGATTCCAGAACACCTGCTTCTGAAATCGTAGCAACAGAGACTGTTGTGGAGATTGCTAAAGAGCTGGAGTGCCGTGCACACGTCTGCCACGTCAGCCACCCGGGTGCGGCTGAAAAGGTATATGAGGCACAGTGCGAAGGATATGAGGTGTCAGCTGAGACTTGCGGACATTACCTCGCTTTTACGGAGGACGATGTGCTGGAGCATGGGGCGCTGTTTAAGTGCGCGCCACCTCTCAGAACTAAGGATGATGTAGAAGCAATGTGGGAGTATGTCGAAGAAGGAGTATTTTCCGGACTAGCATCAGACCACTCGCCCTGCACATACGATGAGAAGAACAATGAAATTCTCGGACAGAAGATTGAGAATGTGTTTGACGTATGGGGCGGAATCAGCGGTATCCAGAGCTGCGTTCAGGCAATCTACTCGGAGGGAGTGGTAAAGCGCGGTGTAGATCCTCGTGTTCTTGCCAACGCCTGGGCTAAGCTGCCGGCTGAGACATTCCATATCTACGGTAGGAAGGGCGACATCAAGGTAGGCTTTGACGCTGATATCGTCATAATTGATCCGGAGAGAGAATGGGAGATCACCGCGGATTCTCTATACTATGTAAACAAGATTTCCGCATTTGTCGGAATGAAGGGCAAAGGCTTCCCTGTAGTTACCCTCGTTCGAGGTGAGCTGATGGCGGAAGACGGCAAGCTTGTAGGCCTGAAGGGCAAAGGCGAGCTGATTAAGAGACTATTCTAAACGAAATTATTTTAAAGGAGAAAAATTTTAATGAGCATTGTAGATAACAAGGTGCTCGATCCTAAGCTTGCGGCTGATGTCAATGAAGACCTACAGCCTACCAAGACACGTATCATGGGATCGCTATCTTACACAGCATCGTTCCTTGGCGGCTGTGTATCCATCGGAACATTCTCGATGGGTTCTGCACTGATTGGAGTGCTGACAATCACTCAGGCTATCCTGGCTATGGCTATCGGATGCCTCGTAATCGCTATCGCATTAGTCCTGATCGGTAACGCAGGCCACAAGTATGGTATGCCGTACGTAGTTCAGCTGAGATCCAGCTTCGGTACTGCCGGTGTCAAGATCCCCGGTGTACTGAGAGGTCTGCCGGCTATCGTATGGTTCGGATTCCAGTCATGGGTCGGAGCGGGCGCTATCAACAGCTGCTTCAAGATTCTGTGGGGAATTAACAACCTGCCGGTGGTTTTCGGTCTTTTCACACTTCTCCAGGTTGCCCTTGCGATCAAGGGCTTCCACGGAATCAAGTGGCTCGAGAACTTCTCTTGCGTATTCATCGTGGTAATTCTTGCTTATATGCTATACGTAGTTAAGACTAAATTCGCAGTAGATATCAGCGCTTCATTTGCCGGGGTAAAGGGAACATGGGGAATGCCTTTCTGGGCTGCTACAACATCCTTCCTCGGAATCTATTCCACGATGATTATCAACGCTTCCGACTACTCGAGAAATCTCAAGGAGAACATCAAGCCGGTTAAGACCGGTTCGATTTACACGATTGCTATCCTGCCCGTAACTCTGTTCATGGGACTTATCGGACTTCTCGTTACAGCAGCAACAGGAAATTCGGATCCTGTAGTTGTGTTCTCGACTACAATGGGCAGCAAGTTACTTACAGTCGTAACTCTAGTATTCATCGCATTTGCTCAGGTTACAACCAACGTACTCAACAATATCGTTCCACCGGCTTACGTGTTGATGGAGTCCTTCAAAATGAAGTGGTCGCATGCGACAGTGCTCGTAGGCATCCTCTCGGTATGCGTAATGCCGTGGAAGCTTGTAACAGCGGATTCCGCTGCAGGACTTTCGCTGTTCACAAAGGTGTACTCGGCATTCCTGGGGCCTATCTTCGCAGTAATGGTTGTTGACTACTATCTGCTGCGCAAGAGTACACTGGATGTAAACGCGCTATATGACAAGCTGGGACCTTTCAGGGGTGTCAACTGGGCGGCAATCATCTCAATCGCAGCAGGAGCCCTGGTATCGGTATTTGTAGTCGATCTGTCATGGTACGTCAGCCTCATTCCAACGGGTGTTGTATACTACCTGCTCATGAAGTACCTGCCGGCGTCCGGGAACTTCAGAATTGGAACTATATTTGAAGACTAATCAAAAAATTAATCTATACATTATCAGGCAGAGAGCTGCGACTTGCACTCCCTGCTCTGTGTAAGTAATAAGGAGGAATTAGACATGTATGATCTAATTATCAAGAACGGTAAGCTGGTTACCCCTGATCGTATTTATGAAGCGGACATAGCTGTACAGGATGGCAAATATGCTGCATTCCTGGCTCCCGGATCAGATGCGGAAGCAGAGAAAGTCATCGATGCAAAGGGTAATCTGGTATACCCGGGAATTATCGACTGCCACGCTCACCTCAATGAGCCGGGATTCGACTACCGGGAGGATTTTGAGACAGGGTCAAGAGCTGCTGCAGTTGCAGGCTGCACAACACTGATCGATATGCCTCTTAACAATGATCCTTCGCTCATGAACAAGGAAATCTTTGACCTCAAGATGAGCAGGATCAGCAAACACTCGTACATCGACTTCGGTCTATGGGGTGGAATTGTAGGAGATTTCGATGACAATCCTGATTCGGTACATAACAACCTCGCTGATCTCGAGGAGCTCGAGCAGGCAGGTGTTGCTGCATTCAAAGGCTTCACTTGCCCTAACGGACCGCTGTTCCCTACAGTTAACATGGGTAACGTTCGTGAGGCTCTCGAAATCCTGAGGCCGTACAACGCGCTCTGCGGATTTCACTGCGAGGAGTATGGTCAGGTTCTGGAGAGAGAGAAGAAGGCTAAGGCTATGTCCGGTCGGTCAGGACGGGAAAAGATCAGAGCGTTCCTGGATTCCCACGATGTATGGACAGAGTACGTAGCAACTAAGAATGTAATCGACATGGCTAGAGCTACGGGCGGAAGAGTTCACATCTGCCACGTAAGCCATCCAATGGTTGCACAGGTTGTAAAGGAAGCTCAGCACGAGGGACTTCCTATCACAGCCGAGACTTGCCCACACTACCTCGGATTCTCTGAGGACTTCGTATTTGAGAAAGGTGGTCCGGCTAAGTGTACACCTCCTCTAAGAACCAAGGAAGACGTAGAGAAGCTGTGGGATTACGTCCTTGACGGAACTCTATCATGCGTTGGTAGTGACCACTCACCTGCTGCAGACGAGGAGAAGGACAACGAAACAAGAGACATTTGGCAGGCCTGGGGCGGACTTAACGCCATCCAGTTCTTCCTGCCAATGATGTTCGACATGGTTGTACATCAGAAGAAGCTGAGTCCAAGCCTGATTGCTCGGGTTATGGATTACAATCCTGCCAAGGTATTTGGATTCTACGGACAGAAGGGTGCATTTGAAATCGGCTTTGATGCCGATGCTGTAATCGTCGATCCGGAGAAGGCGTGGAAGGTTGATCAGACTAAGCTGTTCACCAAGGGACACGTAACGTGCTTCGACGGTCTGGAAGGAAAGGGCTCTCCAACATGCACTGTTATCCGCGGGCACGTTGTAGCTAAGGACGGTATGTACCTCGAAGAGGCTAAGGGCTATGGAGAGTATGTAACGCCTGTTAAGTAATAGTTGCTGAATATTAAAGGGAGAACAAAGTAATGAGTACAGAAAATAAAAACGTAAATGCCACGGAGACCGGGGGTGAAAGCATTAAGCCGATTCCTTGGGAAAAACGTACCATGAGCTGGGGGTCTAACACGATGCTGTGGCTCGGCGGTTGTATTTCAATCGGAACTCTCGCTCAGGGATCTGCGCAGATTGAGACAGGACTTAACCTCCTGCAGCTCTTCCTGGCAGTGCTGCTTGGATCTACTATTCTGGTAGTTGGCATCGCCATGAATGACCAGTTCGGATACAAGACCGGTGCTCCGTATTCGATTCACCTCAAGAGCGCATATGGTACAAAGGGTAACATCCTGCCATCGATGATCAGAGGACTGCCTGCCATCGTATGGTACGGATATCAGACATGGCTCGGCGGTGCAGCTATCAACAACATCGCGAAGCTGCTCTTTCACTATGACAACATCTGGCTGTTCTTCATCCTTTTCCAGGTCGTTCAGATCCTTCTATCTATTAAGGGCTTCAAGGGTGCAAAGTGGGTTGGAAACATCGGGGGTACAGTGATTGTCATCGCCATGTTCTACCTCCTTTACATCTGCGTAACAACTCAGTGGGATGTAATTTCTACTAACCTGATGCACAAGAGCGGCACATGGGGCATGCCGTTTGTTGCTGCTATCATCGCATTCTTCGGTAACTCAACAACGGTAATGCTCAACGCTTCTGACTATTCGCGTGAAATGAAGCAGGGCTACAGTGCTCCGGTGCGCGGCATCTCATACTTTATGGCTATGGTTCCGGCAACGGTAATGCTCGGCGTTATCGGGGCAATGGCATCCACAGCAACAGGAATTGCTAACCCAATCAATGCGTTTGCTGCTATGGTTGACAACAAGGTCGTTCTTATTGTCACACTTGCGTTTATCATCTTTGCTCAGCTATCGACGAACCTTGCAAGCAACGTAATTCCACCGGCATATGTATTCATGGATACTTTTAAGATGAAGCATAGGACTGCAGTGATCCTCATCGGAATCATCGCAGTTGCAACTTGCCCGTGGATTCTGACTAACGACAGCTCCGCAGCAGGACTTGCACTCTTTGTTAAGGTATACTCGGCGTTCTTTGCGCCTATCTTCGCTATCCTTATCGTAGACTATTTCATACTGCACAAGAGGAACTTCACCAAGGAACAGCTCGATGATCTGTATGATCCTGAGGGTTCAAAAAAAGGTATCAACATGGCAGCTATCATTGCCACAATCGTTGGCTGTGTAATCGGGCTGCTCGATGTAAACCTCTCATTCTTTACGGCTACTATTCCAACAGGAATCGTATACTATCTGTTAATGAGAAACATGAAGTCTTGCGATAACTTCAGAAAGGGAACAACCCTTGAGAAGAAGTAGCTCATAGCAATAGCACAATCAATCACCTACCCGTATTCTGCGGATAGGTGATTTTGTTATACGTGCGTTTTCATATATCATATAGTCATGCAGGGCATTAAGATATATAGTATTCATAAGATGTCACTATGGCATGTAAATTTGGTTAAAGGAAGCAGGGTGAACATATGAAGAGGAGACTAGCAAATCTGACTGAGATAGAACAGCTTGATTACTTGGTAGATGTATTCAAGTCGGAATCTGCACAATACAGTGTGCTTGAAACACCTGATGATGTAATCGGCAAAAGGCGCCTGCTGCGTTCGCTCATGAACGTGCGCATGCCGCGTCACCTGGACGATATGGCTCTGCAGATACAAAATGAATATCTGCAGTCGAGAGCGAAGGAGCACGGCGTGGTGGAGCTGCACGATATTCCTATTAGAGAAGGTGTGATTTCAATATGGCAAGGGGATATAACGAGACTTGCGGCAGATGCGATTGTAAACGCTGCAAATTCACAGATGCTCGGCTGTTTTATTCCTATGCACACGTGTATTGACAACTGCATACACACTTTTGCAGGGGTGCAGCTTAGAGAAGAGTGCAACAGACAGATGAATCGACTGAGGGTGATATATGGGAGCGATTATGAACAGCCGACAGCGGTTCCGATTCTGACCGGCGGTTACAATTTGCCGGCGAAGAAGGTTATTCATGTGGTCGGACCCATTGTGCAATTCGGTCTGACATCAGAGCTGGAGCAAGCGCTTGCTGACTGCTACGCTAACGTATTAAATATGTGTCTGGAAAATGACATAAAAAGCGTTGCCTTCTGCTGCATCTCAACAGGAGTATTTCATTTTCCGAACAGGAGGGCGGCAGAAATTGCGGTTGCCACTGTTAAAGAGTGGTTGTCGGAGCACCCGGGGGCGATGGAACGGGTGATTTTTAACGTATTTAAGGATGATGACAGAGAGTATTATGAACAATGCATTTGATATGGTACGTTCGCCGCGTCTCGCGGGGGGTGTAGTGCCTTGCCCGTTCATTAACCATCCACGCGTTTGATGCGTGGATGGTTTTATGGATTTAAATGAGTATTATTCAGTTCTGATGAATATATAATCCGTTATAGGTTATAGGTTATAGGTTATAGGTTATAGGTTATAGGTTATAGGTTATAGGTTGTTTTCTATGAAATCAGATGTCTTACTTAACAGATCCTTTGTCGCAGGGTCGTCGGTATTTCTGTCAAAATCGTGTGCATGGATCGAAACGATGAACTTCTCGGGCTTGTACTTATTGCACAATGAGATGAACTCGCTATACGGTACATCGGTGTCGCCTGTGCTGTGTGCTGCAAATACAGGTGCAGGCAGAGAATCGACCGTTCTGAGCGTGTAATACAGGAAGAAAAATTTATCGCGCCCCTCGTAGATCAAGTCCTTCCATCTTCCGGTCTGCCTGGCATATACGTAAGTGCTGTAGTACTCGTCGAGTGCGCCGCTATATATAGCTTCCTGCCTATCAGTCTTAGCCATCTCTGCGGGAACAGCCGGGAGCTGACTATAAAATGCACTTGGTGCATCGTACCATCCATCGTTCAAAAATCCGTATCCATAGTACGAAATTATTCCGTTCAGTTTAACCGTAAGCTTGTCATTTACAGAAGAGAGCAGGGCGAGATAAGCGCCTGCCGAGCGGCCCCATACGAAGAGAGGCAGGCTGTCAGCCAGATCTGCAGCTTTGAAGCTCTTGTTGATAGAATCAACTATATCTTCCAGTATCGCATCAATTTTCGCCTGTGGTGCGAGCGGGTAGTCGATCGCTAATATGGCATATCCCGTACTTGTAAATTTCTCTACATGCATCTTCGGCAGATCCTCCGGTGTTCCGTAGAGTAGACCTCCCCCGTGTATGTATACGAGCAGAGCCTTCGGATCAATTTCATCTGAATAATACAAAATAAAATTTCTGCCATCAGAACCTTTGCCGGTTTTTAACCTGTTCTTAGCTGTTGAAATCTTCCTGATAGTTACCATTGCTGCCTCACAATCTCATGTGTTAAAATTTTAATGCGAATTTTACTTCAGAATAAAAATTATCTGAAGAGCTTGCCAATATATATCTGTTCATATTCCGATATACATCGCAAATGCAGAATTGAGTAAAATATGGACAAGCACAGGCAATATGTTAAAAATCCTTGAAAAAACCTATTAGTTCCCGAGTTTTCTACGAAATTATATAATACTGTTAAATGAATTTCAAAGATGACTATGGCTTAATATTAGTACAATATAAATTTGCATATATCCTTGAAAAAAAGGTTGAAAGATGATTAAATATCTTAAGAAATTGGTTGACAACTGAAGACCAACTTGAAAAGTTTATTATTATTAAAGCATGAGGAAGAGAGGTAAACTTCATGAGTTATTTAAACAATAATACCGGTTACAGAGAGTCGCTTTTAGACACCAGATCCGTTTTTAAGAAAGAGAATTATGTAATTCTAGAACCGGACGGTCTTGTTAAGAATGCAATTCCCGGATATGAGAACTGCGATACAACTATTCTCGGTTCGCCTGCAATGGGAGCATCTTTTGCAGATTATATCTCGACAGTTCACCCGGGTGGCAAGAACGAGAGGATCGGTGGAGAAGGAATCGAGGCTTTCATGTATGTTATCAGCGGAGAGCTCACAGTTAAGAACGCTGATGAAGAAGCAACTCTTACAAAGGGTGGATATATCTTCTCACCGGCTGATAAGCCGTTCCGCTTCGAGAACAAGAGCGGCGAGGACGCTTTTGTTTACATTTACAGGAGAAGATACGTTGCTGTTGAAGGTATGTCGGCTCATACAGTTGTTGCAAATATTAACGACGTTGACTGGATGGACTACGAGGGCATGACAAACTGCCAGAGCAAGGACTTTCTCCCTGCAGCTAAAGACTTTGGCTTTGATATGAATATGCATATCCTAAAATTTGCTCCGGGAGCATGCCACGGATATATTGAGACTCACATCCAGGAGCACGGAATGTACTTCCTACAGGGTAAGGGAATGTACAGACTGGACAATGAGTGGATTCCGCTACAGAAGGGTGACTACGTATTCATGGATTCTTACGTACCTCAAGCTTGCTACGGTGTAGGTACCGAGGACTTCATCTACATTTACTCAAAGGACTGCAACAGAGACGTTGAGCTGTAAGTTTAAACAATAATGAACATTGTTGATAACGGGTTCGTGTCACAGATACGAACCTGCTTTTGTGAAATAGAATTCGTTACTGACTAATTCGTGGAGGTAAATAAGTGAAACTATCAAGAGAAGAGCTTAAGGGCTTGATGAAGGACAAGCTCATGCAGGCAGGTCTGCATGAGGATGATGCAGAGACAACGTCGGAGGTTCTTACATGGGCACACGAGAGAGGTTACTATTCCCATGGTGCTGTAAGAGTAGAGTACTACAGTGAGAGAATCGCAAAGGGCGGTATTACTGCAGAGCCTAATATGACTTGGAAGGAAACAGGCCCTTGCTCCGGAATCCTCGACGGTGACAATGGAATTGGGTTCACTGTTGCTAAGAAGGGCATGGAGAAGGCTATCGAAATGGCTAAGAAGAACGGAATCGCAGTTGTCGGAATGTCCAACCTTTCACACTCCGGTTCTATCGGCTACTATACAGAGATGGCAGCTGATGAGGATCTATTGGCAATTTCATTCTGCCAGTCGGATCCAATGGCAGTTCCTTATGGTGGCGCTGAGCCTTATTACGGCACAAACCCAATGTCATTTGCAGCTCCGACAGCTGACGACAGGAAGGTAGTATTCGATATGGCTACTACAGTTCAGGCTTGGGGAAAGATCCTCGACAAGCGATCCAAGCATCAGGAAATTCCGGCGGACTGGGCGGTAGATGAGGACGGCGCTCCTGTAACTGATCCGCACAAGGTCAACGCTCTTAATCCAATCGCCGGAGCTAAGGGCTATGGACTGATGATGCTGGTTGACGTATTCTCCGGGATCCTTCTGGGAGTTCCTTTCGGCGGACATGTAAGCTCTATGTATCACGACCTTTCTGAGGGCAGAAGACTGGGGCAGATGCATATTGTAATGGATCCGGAGAGATTTGTAGGCGCAGACGCCTTTAAGAAGGCTATGGCACAGTGCCTGGACGAGCTTGATGCTATGAAGCCTGCTCCTGGATTCGACAAGGTTAATTACCCCGGGGAGAGAGCTAAGGCCAGAATGGATAAGGCTTATGCAACAGGCGGTCTGGACGTCGCTGACGAGCTGGTAGAGTACCTGAAGGGGGAGCCCGTTCACTTCAATAGATACGATCACAAGAATAGATTTGCTGATTAATTAAAAAGGGAGAATTTATAAATGCTGAAGACAATTGTGAAAGCAGGAAGCTACCATGATTCTGTTACACTGATGCTTCTCACCAATGCTGTTTCAACAGTTGATGGCGTCAATAAGGTTTCCATCATGATGGCAACTCCGGCTAACAAGGATATTTTTAAGCAGAGTGGACTTGAGACTGAGGAGTTGATGAATGCAACGGCTAACGACATGGTTGTAGTTGCCGACGTAGACGACGAGAGCGTGCTGGATCCCCTTATGGATAAGGTTGACGAGTACTTTGCCAAGGAAGCTAACGCCAATAAGAAGGGCGAAGAAAACAAGTCAGCTAAGAGCTGGGAGCAGGCTCTCAGCCGGATGCCGGATGCTAACCTGGCCGTAATCTCCATCCCGGGAGCTTATGCTGCACTCGAAGCCGAGAGAGCGCTGGATGAGGGGATGAACGTATTCATGTTCTCCGATAACGTAACAATTGAGGATGAGAAGAAGATTAAGGATAAGGCACATGAGAAGGGGCTCGTTGTAATGGGCCCTGACTGTGGCACCGGGATCATCCGGAGTGTGCCGATCGCATTCACTAACACTGTAAATCCCGGTTCAATCGGTATCATCGGTGCATCAGGTACCGGTATCCAGGAGCTGACGACTATCATAGATAGGCTTGGTGAGGGTGTTACAAATGCTATCGGTACCGGCGGTCGTGACCTCTCCGAGGAAGTCGGCGGAACTACTATGATGGACGTCATCGATGCTATGGAGAAGGATCAGACAGTTAAAGTGCTTGTGGTTATCTCTAAGCCGCCGGCTAAGGCTGTCAGAGACAGAATCGCCGCCAGACTCAGCGTTTACAGCAAGCCTGTTGTATGCCTGTTTCTCGGCGAGAAGCCGGAGTACTACGAGGAAGGCCTATATCAGACCTATACGCTCGATGAGTGCGCGCGTCTCGCTGTTAGCCTGGTGAGAGGGCGGAAGGTTGCTGAAGGAGCTGTAGAGTGCGATAAGTCCAAGTTCTTTAAGGCTGAGGACAAGAAGACCATCAAGGCTTACTACTCCGGCGGTACTCTTGCAGGCGAAGCTGCAATGATGATCAAGGATGCTCTGGCGTTCACTGATAATACTCACAAGGATGGATTTAAACTCAACCACAAGGGGCACGTCGTTATCGACCTCGGTGATGACATGTACACTCAAGGCAAGCCACATCCAATGATCGACCCAACCAAGAGAGTTGAGTGCATGGCAGAGGCTATGGATGATCCGAGCACAGGCGTTATCCTGTTCGACGTAGTTCTCGGATACGGTTCACATGACGATATGGCCGGGGCTCTGATTCCGGCTGTTGAGACTCTCAAGAAGAAGGCTGCAGAGCAGAACAGAGAGATATTCTTTGTTGCAGAGGTTTGTGGAACCAGAAATGACTATCAGGGATACGATGAGTCCGTTAAGAAGCTTCAGGCTGCAGGGGTAATCGTGGCAGAGACCAATAAGCTTGCTGTTGAGACTGCAATCGAAGCAATCGGATACAGGTTTACAGAGGAGCACAAGGAGACTCGGCCTAAGGAAGTTAAGGACTTCACTCCGGCTGAACCATCAGAGAAGCTGCTCTTTATGCTCGCTAATAAGCCAAAGGTTATCAACATTGGCCTTAGGAGCTTCGCAGAAGTAACTGCCAAATTCGGATGCGATGTTGTTCAATATGACTGGATGCCACCGGCAGGCGGAAACCTCGAGTTAATCAAGGCTCTCAACTTCCTCAGAAATTATGAAGATATTGACATTGACGAGGCTAACCGCGAGGTTATAGCTAAGGTCGTTGCTGCGCAGCCGGTGCTCAAGGATAATGTTCCGGCTATGGCAGTAATTCCTCAGCTTAATGAGAATAACGGAAAGGTTATTCTTCACGCCGGTCCGCCAATCGAGTACAAGGATATGCCCGCAACAGTTCAAGGCTCTTGTGTAGGTGCTGTGCTCTTTGAGGAGTGGGCAGATAACGAAGCTGACGCCCGTAAGCTTCTCGAGTCCGGCGAGATTAAGTTCATCCCATGCCATCACTGCAATGCAGTAGGGCCTATGGGAGGAATCACAACTCAGCACATGCCTGTATTCGTAGTACAGAACGAGACTGACGGTAATTATGCTTACTGCCAGATGAACGAGGGTATCGGAAAGGTACTGAGATTCGGAGCTTATTCGGAAGAGGTTGTTAACAGACTGAGGTGGATGAGAGATGTACTCGGTCCTACACTGGGAAGAGCACTCAGAAGTCTTGAAGGCGGACTCAGAGTGAACCCGCTGATTGCTAAGGCAATTGCAATGGGAGACGAGTTCCACCAGAGAAACATCGCTGCTTCTCTCTGCTTCCTCAAGGAGATGGCTCCAATCGTAACAGACATGGATATGCCGGAGGAAGAGAAGTCACAGGTCATCAAGTTCCTCGCTGATACAGATCAGTTCTTCCTCAATGTAATGATGGCTACAGGCAAGTCCATCATGGATGGAGCCGGAACACTTACAGAGGGAACTGTTGTTACTGCAATGTGCAGAAACGGAGTGAACTTCGGCATCCGCATCGCAGGTATGGGAGACGAGTGGTTCACCGGACCGGTTAACACCCCGCAGGGTCTATACTTTACCGGATATGACGGTGAGGATGCTTGCCCGGATATCGGTGACAGCGCTATCACTGAGACAGTAGGTGTAGGTGGGATGGCCATGATTGCTGCTCCGGCCGTAACAAGATTTGTCGGAGCCGGCGGATACGAGGATGCTCTCAGCACATCAAACGAGATGACAGAGATCACAATAGATAGAAATCCTAACTACATTATTCCTAATTGGAACTTCACAGGTACATGCCTTGGAATCGATGCAAGACTCGTGGTTGAGAAAGGAATCACGCCTGTAATCAATACAGGGATTGCGCACAAGATTGCCGGATTCGGACAGATTGGTGCCGGAACAGTACATCCACCAATTGAAGCATTTGAAAGAGCTGTACTTGCTTACGCCAAAAAGCTTGGTTACGAAGGTTAATCCAAGTGAAGAGCACAATAACAAGTAATGTGACGGCCTGAGCAATCAGGTCGTTACTATTATCAGAGAATATCAAGGGGGATATACACATGGCAAAGAAGATTGTCATCGCGCTGGGTGGAAATGCACTTGGCAACACAGTTGATGAGCAGCGTGAAGCAGTTGCTCATACTGCGGAGGTTATCGTAGACCTCATCGCAGAGGGGCACGATTTAATCGTTACACACGGAAACGGTCCACAGGTCGGAATGATTCAGAATGCTATGGATGCTCTTGCAGCAGCTAATGGCGGATATGGAGCAGTACCACTGCCTACAAGCGTTGCTATGTCACAGGGATACATTGCAATCGACCTTCAGAACGCTATCAAATACGAGCTCAAGAAGAGAGGAATGGATAAGAAGGTATCTTCCATTATCTCACAGACACTCGTTGACCCGGCCGATGAAGCATTCAAGAACCCTACCAAGCCAATCGGCAGATTCCTCACTAAGGAAGAGGCTGATAAGCTGGCTGCTGAAGGAATTTCAATAGCTGAGGATGCTGGCAGGGGCTACCGCAAGGTTGTTGCTTCCCCAATGCCGCTCAAGATCTGTGAGCTGGGAACGATTAAGACGCTTGCTGATGCGGGCCATGTTGTGATCACTTGCGGCGGTGGCGGAATCCCGGTATTTGATGAGGGCGGAAAACTCGTAGGCGCTGAGGCTGTGATCGATAAAGATAATGCATCAAGTCTTCTTGCCAGAGAGCTTGGAGCTGATTACTTAGTAATTCTGACTGCTGTGGAAAAGGTTGCTATCAACTTCGGTAAGACAAACCAGGAATGGCTGTCTGATCTGTCAATCGAGCAGGCTAACAGGTATATCGCTGAAGAGCAGTTCGCCAAGGGTTCAATGCTTCCCAAGGTTGAGGCAGCTATTCGTTTCGCTGAGTCGGGTGAAGGCAGAAATGCTCTCATCACACTCCTTGAAAAGGCTAAGGAAGGAATTAACGGAGAGACAGGAACAGTTATTCACAAGTAATTTCTGTCATGTAAGTTAATCATCTGTATAATTCATAGGAGTTATTAAGAAATGAACATACCTGTTAATTTCGCGATGTGGGGCATGGCGATGCTCCCGATTATTGTATTAATAGTTTTAATGATTAAATTCCACTGGGGTGCTACTGAAGCCGCCCCGGTCGGTTTGCTTGTAACAATTCTTTCTGCACTAACCTTTTATAAGGCTCCGGCTCATCTGGTCGCTGTGGAGAGTGCCAAAGGTGTATGGAGCTCTCTGGTGATCCTGTTGATTATCTGGACAGCGATTCTCCTGTATCAGGCCGGACAAGAGGCAAACGCCTTTCTTGTCATCAAGAATGAACTCAGTAAGCTTATTCCTAATGAGCTGCTGCTGATACTTGCACTTGGATGGGTATTTGTCAGCTTTCTACAGGGAATTACCGGCTTTGGAGTTCCGGTAGCGGTGGTCGCTCCGCTGCTTATAGGCATCGGTGTCAGGCCAATCTATGCAGTTGCAATTCCTCTGCTGGGACAGGCTTGGGGAAATACCTTCGGTACACTCGGTGCCGCGTGGGATGCACTCGCAGATGCGTCAGGATTAAAGGCCGGGAGTGCGGAATATTTCAAGGCTGCGTTCTGGGCTGCGGTATTCCTGCTGGCATGGGATTTTATTACAGGCCTGATTATCTGCTGGTTCTACGGCAAGGGCAAGGCGGTGCGCAAGGGCTTACCTGCAGTGCTGGCTCTGACTGCAGCAGGTGGAGCTGGCGAGCTCGTTCTCAGCCAGATTAATACCACTTTAAGCAACTTTATCCCTGCAGTAATCGCACTGGTGCTGGTTATGCTGCTCGGCAGAATGAAGTTGTACAACACAGATTGGAAGCTTGAAAAGTCACCAATTATGGAGCGGGTCGAGCCTGCAGCTGCAGCCGACAGCTATATTCCTAAGGATATGTCGCTGATCCAGGCCTTCATGCCATACCTGCTGTTATCCGTTATGACGTTCGTTGTTCTGGCTATTAAGCCAATCAACGAGATGCTGGGGCGGTTTAAGATAGGAATTGTCGTACCTGAGACGCGTACCGGCTATGGTATTGTAAATGCGGCAAGCGACAGCTATTCTCCTGTTGCTATATTTACGCAGGCCGGCATGTTTCTGTTTCTTGCTGCGATTATTGCGCTTGCGTACTACAAGAGTAAGGGCTGGATCAAGACAGGTGGAATCAGGAACGCGTTTGCGAACTCGATTTCAATGACGATGCCATCAGGTATGGCCGTAATCGGACTGGTAATCATGTCCAAAATCATGGGTGGAACGGGACAGACGATCGTTCTATCGCAGGGAATTGCAAATGTGCTCGGCAGCAAGTATCTACTGTTGGCACCGTTCGTCGGACTGCTCGGAACCTTTATGACTGCAAGCAACATGAGCTCAAACATTCTGTTCGGCGGATTCCAGGTTACAACGGCGCAGTTGCTCCACGTTTCAGCAGCAGGTGTATTGGGTGCACAGACTGCCGGCGGAGCCATAGGAGCTGCAGTGAGCCCAAGTAAAATCATCCTTGGAACTACTACGGCAAATATTCTCGGGAAAGAGGGCGAAGTGCTTAAGCTATTGCTGACTATAACAATTCCGGCAACGATTTTGATAGGAGCTTTCCTGTTCATAGTATTTGGACTATAGCAATCTTGTAAGCGAGATAGTAGAGGCATAAGATATTAACGCTGCACGTTCATAGTATTTGACTATAGCAAGCTTGTAAGCAGTTAAGGAGAGGTGTGAGATGGAAAAGACGAGCTTCTGGCGGACAAAGGCCGGCGCGCTGACAATAGGTTTTGTGGTAGCCATGGTCAGTTTTATGGTAATATTGATAGGAATTAAGATGAAATCGGAAATGCTGGAGAACTGTGGGCTGGTTCTCGTAATCGTTGCAGTCTTAATTTCACCTATAAAGGTATTTATACTCGATAGAAAGGGTAAATAGGAGGACTAAAGATGGAAATTGAAATGGTAACAGGAAGAATCGCTCAGAATCTTGAGCATCTTAAGAGATTTACTGCCACACCTGATGCCGGATGCACAAGACTTCCTTTCACGAAGGAGGCTCGTGAGGCTGTGGATTATCTCAAGCAGGAGATGGAGTCTATCGGTTTGGAGGTTAAGGAAGATGCAGCCGGAAACGTATTTGGTATACTGAAAGGAACTGATGCTTCACTTCCCTGCGTTATGACCGGTTCGCACTTCGATTCGGTGCTCCACGGCGGTAACTACGATGGGATCGGCGGAGTAATTTGCTCCATAGAGGTTGCCAGACAGATTATCGACATGGGCCTCGAGCACAAGAGAGATCTAGTTGTAGTCGGATTCATGGATGAAGAGGGAATGAGATTTGGAACAGGTTACTTCGGCTCCGGTGCTATACTCGGTCACAGAGATGCGGCATATACAAGGCAATTTGCTGATATTAACGGTGTAACGATCGCAGAGGCCATGAAGGAGTACGGTCTGGATCCGGATAAGCTTGAGGACGCTAAGTGGCCGGATGGATCGATCGGCAGCTTCGTAGAGGCTCACATCGAACAGGGTCCGGTATTAGACCAGAAGCAGATTGAGCTCGGTCTTGTTACAGGTATCGTAGGTATCCAGAGATATATGGTGACAATCCACGGAAGGGCCGACCACGCAGGTACAACCCCAATGGATATGAGACTCGATGCAGCAGATGCAGCAGCTAAGGTTATCTCCAAGATCGCTGACTGGGCTAGAGAGAAGGCTGACGGTACAGTTGCTACGGTTGGTCTGATTAAGGTCCCAAACGGCGGGATGAACATTGTTGCTGAGCAGGTTGAATTCACAGTTGACATTCGTTCGATGAACAATGACAATATTAATGATATCGCAAATAGAATTAAGGCGGCTCTTGCTCGTGAGTGCAAGATTATGGGCGGAACCTACGAGATCGATACTAAGCTTGTCATCACACCGGTAGAGCTCAGCAGCTCAATGCTTGATATACTGGAGGATTCCTGCAAGAAGAGAGGGTATTCTTACATGAGACTTCCAAGCGGTGCAGGCCACGATTCTCTTGAGATAGGGCAGCAGCTTCCTACAGTGATGGTGTTTGTACCGAGCAAGGATGGAAGAAGTCATACGCCGGTTGAGTTCAGCAAGTACAGCGACCTGGCTAAGGCGTCGGTACTGATGACAGATCTAATTGCGGAGCTGCTCAACAAATAAAAACTTTGCATAAGATGGATATGGATGGTGAAAAAATATGGTAGATGGTAGATACAATTCTGCCTTCAAGAGAAACAACATCAGGTCATTGAGGCGCTCTCTCAAGATGACACAAAAGGAGTTCATAGACTACTTCCTGTGCAAGCGAGACGATAAGCCGTTGATGAGCATTGCCACACTCTCCAACCTTGAATCAAAGGGCGGAGAGCGTGTCAACGAGGTTGTCAGCTCGGTTTGTGCTAAGCTCCAGATAGACACGATGCTGTTCTCCCTCAATCCGGATGAGTTTATGAAGGAGATCGAGAAATATCTGGCAGAACACAAAGAGAACGAAGAACTATTACGAGGCATTGAGAAGAAGGGCAGTATCAGCAAGCTTGTAAATCGTCTTACGATGTATTTTGCAGACGAGATGCTCGAAGGTAGATTGAAGCGTGGCGATCAGATAGAATCCGACCGTGAGCTGGCTCGAAAGCTGGGCGTAGGCAGATCTGCAGTCAGAGAATCGCTCAAGGTACTGGACGTACTGGGCATGATCGATATTCGACTTGGTCAGGGTACGTATATCTCGAGCCGCGAGACTAATTTCTTCTCTATCCCCTTATCGTGGTCGCTTTTTCTGGATGGTGATCAGGTCGACAGCATCCTGACTGTCAGATCGATTCTTGAGGTTAAATCAGCAGAGCTGGCAGCACAGTGCGAGGATCAGGTTAAGCTTGACAGACTGGCTGAAATCTATAGTCGCATGGAACACACCTTCGCTAACTGCGATATCAATAAAAACGCGCAGGCGGCGCTCAAGGAAACGTTGGATGAAGATATTGATTTCCACACATGTATCGCGGAATGTTCAGGTAATCAGATAATCCTATCCATGCTAAGAACTATCAGGAACTTCTTGCAGAGAGTCAGCGGCACAGGCATGGTAGAGCCCAATCAGATTTCTGCAGTTCTGGTTGAGCATAAGGAGCTGTTTGATGCAATAATGTCCAAGGATTCAGAGGCGGCAGCTAAGGCAATGCAGAATCACCTAAATGAATCGAGCTTGCGTTATGATCTGTGATAGTGACTTTGGCTGATTTAGATTATACAGGATGCAGGACGCAGGCAGTGCTTTGAGAATAAGCAGCGCACTTCGAGCCTGTTAAAAAAGGGAGTGCTGCTGCATTTTTAATGAGCTTTTCGGATTACATCAAGCTCAAAATGCTGTAGCTGCATGGAAGAACAACGGCTGAATTCCGGCCTGTATGCATAAGTAAATATTGGCTGTTGTATTATAGAGTGCAATAAATGTTGTTAAAAATTGGTTGAAGAATAATGAAACCGCTTTGGTGAAATTGGGTCAACCAATTTTTAATTTCGTATTGACATAAGCGTTAATGAGTAGTATAAATATTATGAGGCTTGAGATACAAGCTGTTTGTGAATTAACAATGTTAAGTCTTGCGAATAATACACGTTGTATAAAAAGTGCTTTGTGTGATTTAAATTGCATTAATGATTTTAATATGGAGGCCACATGTATAAGATAGTTAGCAAAAAAATTTTGAATTCTGCTCTCGAGCTGATGGAGATTCATGCACCGTTCGTCGCTAGAAAATGTGAAGCGGGACAGTTTATCATCATCAGAGTGGATGAGGATGGAGAGAGAATTCCGCTTACAATTGCAGACTTCGACAGAGAAAAGGAGACAGTTACAATCATCTATCAGAAGGTTGGTTATTCTTCAAATCTGCTATCGGAGAAGCAGGAGGGAGATTATGTAGAGGATTTCGTCGGTCCTCTCGGTGTCCCTTCACCCCTCAAGTATACCGACAAGAAGGTTATCGGAGTTGCCGGAGGACTGGGGGCAGCGCCTATTTACCCACAGCTCAAGAAGCTTCATGAGATGGGAGTAAAGGTTGATGTGATTATCGGTGGAAGATCCAAGGACTTTATCATCCTCGAAGAACAGTTCAGAGAATTCTGTGACAATGTATATATCTGTACGGATGACGGTTCTTATGGAGCTAAAGGATTCGTAACGGTGGTTTTACAGGAGCTGCTGGACCGGGGTGAGGAATATGAAGAATGCATTGCCATCGGATCCCTCGGCATGATGAAGGGTGTAGTAGATGTTACTAAGCCGGCCGGGCTCCACACTATGGTATCGCTTAACCCTTTGATGATTGACGGAACGGGTATGTGCGGAGGATGTCGTGTAACAATAGACGGTGAGATGAAGTTTGCGTGCGTCGACGGACCGGATTTTGACGGATTTAAGGTTGATTTTAAGGAATGTATGGAGCGTCAGAGCTTCTTCAAGGATAAGGAGCAGGAAATGAACGACCACGCATGTAAGATAGGAAGGGGTTAATAATGGCTAATAGAAACATGAGCCTTGAGAAGGTCAAGATGCCTGAACAGGATCCTAACGTAAGAAACAAGAATTTCGATGAGGTTGCGCTCGGATATACTCCGGAGATGGCAATGGAAGAGGCTCGTAGATGTCTGCACTGCAAGCACAGGCCTTGTGTGGGAGGATGTCCTGTAAATGTTCCGATTCCCGAGTTCATAGAGAAGGTTGCCGAAGGCGATTTCGACGCAGCATATGAAGTAATTACTCGTGAAAATGCACTGCCTGCCATTTGCGGGCGTGTATGTCCTCAGGAGGATCAGTGTGAGGGAAGGTGCGTTCGAGGTCTTAAGGGTGAGCCTGTAGGAATCGGGCGTATGGAGCGGTTTGTTGCAGATTATCATATGTCGAAGGGGTGTATAACTACCCCGGAAATAGAGAAGAATGGAATTAAGGTAGCAGTTATCGGATGTGGACCTTCGGGAATTACCTGTGCAGGAGAGCTGGCAAGGAGAGGCTACGATGTAACGGTATTTGAAGCTCTTCATAAACCGGGTGGTGTGTTGAGCTACGGAATCCCTGAATTCAGACTTCCCAAGGCTCTCGTTGCAAAGGAAATTGAGAATGTAGAGCGGCTGGGAGTTAAGATTGAGACTAACGTTATCGTCGGTAAGTCAATCACAGTTGATGAGCTGATGTCGGATGGATATAGGGCTGTATTTATCGGTAGCGGTGCGGGACTGCCCAAGTTCCTCAATATTCCCGGTGAAAGCTTGCTTGGCGTATATTCGGCTAATGAATTTTTAACGAGAGTTAATCTCATGAAAGCGTTTAAATTCCCCGAGGTACCGACACCGGTTAAGGTCGGTAAGAGGGTTGCCGTAGTGGGGGCCGGAAATGTTGCCATGGACGCAGCTAGAACTGCAAAGCGTCTCGGTGCGGATGAAGTCTACATCGTATACAGAAGAAGTGAAGCTGAGTGTCCTGCCAGACTTGAGGAGGTTCACCATGCTAAGGAAGAGGGCATTATTTTCAAATTCCTCAACAATCCGGCAGCGATCCTCGGTGACGAAAACGGTTATGTGACAGGAATGGAAATTATTGAGCAGGAGCTTGGGGAGCCGGATGCATCCGGCAGACGCAGACCCGTACCAATAGAAGGGTCCAACTATGTGATTGATGTTGATTCGGTTATCGTAGCCGTCGGAACAAGTCCAAACCCGCTGCTCAGAACTACGACTCCGGGGCTTGACACGCAGAGCTGGGGTGGAATCATTGTTGATGAAGCAACAATGGAGTCAAGTAAAGAATATGTCTATGCAGGCGGAGATGCAGTGACAGGTGCAGCAACAGTGATACTGGCTATGGGAGCCGGCAAGACTGCCGCAGCGGCAATTGATGAGAAACTTAAAGCACAGCGTTAATTGCTATGTCCAGGCTCAACCGAGCCTTCATATAGATACATTACCTCATACCTATGGATGATTTGATGCAGATCACTACAGAAGATTGTTCATAACTATACCCGTTAGCTGTCTTACCTGCCGACGGGTATTTTTATATGCTTTTTAACCTACAAGGCTCTACTCATATAGCTGATATAGCTGACGTAAAATTATAGATACAATAAAAATAACATAAATCACCAATTAACAAATAAATAATCTCTAATTGTATTATGTGTATTGAAATTTCAGATTTTAACAGATAAGCTATAATAAAGTAGGGCGCTAAGGGTGTTCAGATAAGTTATTTTCCAATATTGATGGAGACGAAACGATGGAAAGAAAAGTTGGTACTATATCGAGAGGCATCAGATGCCCCATTATCCGTGAAGGCGATGATATAGCTGAGATTGTTGTAAGATCAGTGCTCGAAGCGGCAGAGGCTGAAGGCTACGAGGTGAGAGACAGAGACATAATAGCTGTCACCGAGTCTGTAGTGGCTAGAAGCCAAGGCAATTACGCAAGTGTGGAGGCTATCGCCAGGGATGTGCAGGCTAAGCTGGGAGGAGATACCATCGGCGTCATCTTCCCGATACTGTCGAGAAACAGATTTGCGACGTGCCTGCGCGGCATAGCTATGGGTGCCAAGAAGGTAGTCCTTATGCTGTCATTCCCGCGCGATGAGGTCGGCAATCAGTTGCTAACCGAGGATCAGCTCGACGAGGCCGGAATAGATCCATACACTAAGGTGATGACTCTGGCGGAATATCGTGGGCTGTTCGGGGCGAACAAGCACCCTTTTACAGGAGTTGATTATCTGGCGTACTACAGTGAGGTTATAGAAGACGCCGGAGCGGAGGTGCAGGTGGTGCTTGCGAATCATGCTACGGAAATTCTGCAGTACACCGATAAGGTGATAAACTGCGATATTCATACCAGGAAGCGCACTCGCCGTATACTCAGGGGTGCAGGGGCAACTGTGATTGGATTGGATGAGATTCTCACAGAGCCGGTCGATGGCAGCGGATGTAACCGCAAGTATGGACTGCTCGGTTCCAATAAGAGCACAGAGGATAGTGTCAAGCTATTCCCTGATGAGTGCGAGCCAATTGTACTGGATATCCAGAAGGCTATTCTGGACAAGACCGGCAAGTGCGTGGAAGTGATGATCTATGGAGATGGGGCTTTTAAGGATCCTGTCGGACAGATCTGGGAGCTCGCCGATCCGGTGGTATCGCCGGCATATACGCCGGGGCTTGAGGGTACGCCTAATGAGCTTAAGCTCAAGTATCTGGCTGATAATGATTTCAAGGAGCTCAGCGGCGAAGCATTGCGAGATGCTATCTCGGCAAGAATCAAGGAGAAGGACGATAACCTGGTGGGTCGGATGGAGACAGAAGGAACCACGCCGCGCAGGCTCACTGATCTGATAGGCTCGCTCTGCGATCTGACGAGCGGCTCGGGAGATAAGGGTACGCCGGTCGTGTATATTCAGGGGTACTTTGATAACTACACAAATTAAAACGGCGATTAAAGAACGAGTGCAATAATCAAGGTTATAAATCGGAGCTATAGATCATCGTTGATATCATATAGACAATCAAAGGATCATAAGCTGCATACAATTAAGATCTTGTACAGATTGACGCGACTGTAAGGCTATAAATGAGATCGCGTCAATCTGTATGTCGGTATAAGCGAGGAGGAAAGATGAAAATAGGGTTTATCGGATCAGGAGTTATGGCTAATGCAATGATAGGTGGTATCATCAAGTCCGGTTTGTGTCAGGCGGATGATATTATCGGTGCAGCTCCTACTGAATGCGGAAGAAACAGAACTAAAGAGCAGAATGGTATAGAGGTTACAGCCGATAACCTGGAGGTAATAGACAAGTGCGACGTGGTCTTCCTTTCGGTCAAGCCACAGCACTACGCCCCTGTAATTGCTGAGATCAAGGAGCATGTCAAGGCTGATCAGCTATTCATCTCGATAGGCGCAGGCATAACCTTGGATTATCTCAAGAAGGCTTTTGATGACAAGGCTGTCAAGATTGTGCGCGTTATGCCGAATACTCCGTCTCAGGTAGGTGCGGGTATGTCCGCTGCGTGCCCTAATGAATACGTAACTGAAGATGAAGCGAAGCTGGCAGTTAGCATACTTTCTGCGTTCGGCAAGACTGAGGTAGTGCCGGAGAGTCTGTTTGATGTAGTGACGGGTATCAGCGGCAGCGGTCCGGCATATGTGTTCCTGTTCATAGAGGCGCTAGCTGACGCAGCAGTTATTGGTGGAATGCCTAGAAGACAGGCGTATGAATTTGCAGCTCAGACAGTATATGGATCAGCCAAGATGGTCATGGAAACCGGCAAGCACCCGGGAGAGCTCAAGGATATGGTGTGCTCGCCTTCAGGAACTACTATCGCAGCAGTACGTGCTCTAGAGGCTAATAACTTCAGAAGCGCAGTGCTGGAGGGAGCAAATGCGGCAACGGAGAGATCTGCGGAGATGAGGGGATAAATTATTAAACTTAATATTGTGTCATGTATTGAGGCATATAAATGAAAAAAATTATCTTAAAGAATTTTTTATAAACTGTAATAATTAGCCCTCAAACCCCTTGAAATACAAGGATATTTGCAAGAGAACGGATTGAATTTACTACCAATTTACTACTTTTGAGGAAAAAGCCTTGATGTACTGTAAAAACTCTTGCGAACAAAGGTGTTTTACCACAGATGCCATAAGGCATGTTGCAAGGATCAAAATTAAATAGGAAATCGTAAAAGCGGTGATCTTTCGCTTCTATAAAGGAAGCATAAGAACACCGCTTTTTTCATGCCCATGTTACGAAGTAGAAGCAAATCAGGGTGAAATACAAGGCTTTCAGAGAACGATTTTGACAAAGTAAAGGGAATATACCTTTTTCCTCAAAATCGCCTTTTAACTGCGTAACAAATAAAAAATGAAAGGAGTTAAGATCATGGCAGTTTTCAGAGTAGAGAAAAACAAGGGATACACCGTCATGAGCAATCACCACCTGCGAAATAAGGAACTGACCCTAAAGGCGAAAGGCTTACTTTCTCAAATGCTGTCGCTTCCGGAAAACTGGGACTATACCCTTGCGGGACTATCCCATATCAACAAGGAAAGCATTTACGCCATTCGTACTGCAGTCTTGGAGCTTGAAAAAGCGGGATATATCAAAAGGTTGCAAGGCAGAGATGAAAAAGGAAAAATGACAGCCATTATCTATACCATTTATGAGCAGCCGCAAAGTCCGGTATTGGATTTACCGGTATTGGAAAATCCAACATCGGATAAGCCGATATTGGAAAAACCGAAAGCGGATAAGCCGATATCGGAAAATCCAACGCAATTAAATAAAGATATACAAAATACAGATCTATCAAAAAAAGAAGAAAGAAATAAAGATGGATTAAATACCGATTCCATTCCTATCTTTTCCCCTGACCCCTCTCCTTTGAGTGAGCGGGATCCATTACCCGAAAAGAACGGAAAGGAACAGAAAGACGCCTACAAAATCTATGAGGAAATTATCAAGGACAATATCGAGTATGAACACCTCATAAGTACAAAACGCCTTGACCGTGATCGCATCGATGAAATCCTTGACCTCATTCTTGAAACTGTATGCAGCAAAAGAAAGAAAATCCTGATTGCAGGTGATGAATACCCTGCGGAGCTTGTAAAGGCAAAATTCATGAAGCTTGACAGCAGCCATATTGAATTTGTCCTTGACTGTATGCAGGAAAACACCACAAAGGTAAGAAACATCAAGCAGTATCTAAAGGCGGTGCTTTTTAACGCTCCGTCCACTATCGGAAACTATTACACCGCTCTTGTTAATCACGATATGTACGGAAGAAATGACTTCTAAAGGAGAAAACTTATGAAACAGGGAGCCCTTATCTTTGATGAATACCGCGATCGCTATGACATCCGTTTTGACATCGCCGATTATTACGGCGGGCTCCACTGCGGGGACTGTCTGGAGGTATTTACCCAAGGAAAGTGGAAGCCTGCCAGAATGGAATACGGCGATAACTGGTACCTTACAGGCATACGCACCGAGGACTTAAACGGACTTTTGGTACGGATTTAATTGATATAGCCGCAAGAAGCGAAGAAAGGAGGACGAGATTTGCAGGATGAAACAAACGAAAAAGTGATTGCCTTGTATATCAAGGGCGGAGACCTTCCTGTTATACAAAAGGCGTTTTTTAGAAACTTAATTGCTTTTTTCGTTGCCTGTGGGATTTTAATGAAAAATCGTGAAAAAATTGTTTTTCCAAAGGGCAGAGGTTGGATTGACCTTATGGCAAGGCCTTTTTTTGGACGGCAGGTATATTTGCAAACTTTTATGCCGTTGACAACCTTGTGGTAAGTGATGCGTCAATATTAAATAAACTTTCGCCATTTTTTGTGATACTGTTTTCCTATATTCTGCTCAAGGAGAAGATGAAGCCTTTTCAGGTCTTTTGCGTGTTCATGGCTTTTGTGGGAACCCTTTTCGTAATAAAACCCGGTGCCTCCGGCATGCCTCTGATTCCTTCTCTTGTGGGACTTTTCGCGGACTGTGTGCGGGGATTGCATATACATGCGTTAGAAAACTGGGACTGTAGGGCATCAGCGGATCGTTTATAGTTCTTTTCTTTTCAGGTTTTTCATGCTTGATATCTCTGCCATTTATTGTGATGAACTTTGCACCGATGACAATCATGCAGACGGTTATTTTGATTATGGCAGGTGTGGCAGCTGAAGGGGGACAGTTTTTCATTACCATGGCTTACTCCCATGCCCCGGCAAAGGAGATTTCAATATACGATTATTCACAGATAATTTTTGCAACGGTGCTGTCGTTCTTCGTACGGGGACAGATTCCTGATCATTTGAGCTTCATCGGATATGGAATAATTATAGGTGCATCCGGCATCATGTTTATATATAACAATAAGAGGGTCAGTAATTAGCTTTTTTGAAGTAATTTAGCAATGTGAATTATGAAATGGTGAATTGCAAAATAAATTATTGCAAACAAGACGGAAGTCTGAATTATAAAAAAATAAATAAATGTGGACTTATGTTCGTTTAGTGTGGTACATTGATGCGAATAGAGGAGTAAGATAATCTTATATTACTTAATATGTGTCGGCAAAGTTTCAGTTTAGTTGACATGAAATTTTAGGAAAGGAAAAGAAGGAAATGAGAATAAGAGCAAAGAAGGTAAGTACCCTGTTTCTGTCGCTAATGCTTCTAATTAGCGGTTTTTCAGGATTTTTTACCGGAAACGAAGTGTTTGGGGGAACCGGAGTTGACCGTGTAAAAACAAAGATTACCAGGTTTGAAATCAAAGACCATAATGGTGGCACTATACCTCCGGGACAGCCACTTGGATACTGGAATAAGTTCCGTTTGGACATGGATTGGGATGCCAGCATGTACGGAGCTGAATTAAAGGAAAACGACTATTTTACTATTACGTTGCCTAAGCAATTTATATTTCCGAAAGATGGTCCATATGTGAATTTTCCACTCTATGTACCGGGTACAAATACCGTAATAGCCAATGCGCATGTGGACTCTAAAGGCGAAGCAGGCGGCGGTACGGTAAAGGTCACCTTTACGAAGTATGTAGAGGGGAAGGATAATATAAGAGGGAACTTATTTTTAGAAGCGACCTTTGCACATCATAATATTAATGCCGGCGGACAAAACACCATAGTTGTAAGCATCGGAGGAGTTTCTACACAAGTTGATATTAACATAGGACCAAAACCGACGCTTAACGATGAAGTATTCACTAAGTGGGGAGAAAAAGTAAACGGTAACGAAAATCAGGCACAGTGGGTACTTCGTATCAACCACAAAAAAGGAGATTTCTCCAATGTGGTAATAAGAGACGAACTCTTTGTCAGTTCCGGAAATCTTCCACCGGGAATCCATTATCTTCCTGAAAGTTTTGAGTTGAAGGAAGTGGAGATGGATGCCTATGGTTGTGTAACAAAGGTTGTTAAGACATATACCTATAACGATTTAAAGAAATATTTAACGTTTTCTAACGGTAAGACAAAATTTGAATTTGAATTCAGCAAACTGCTTGGCAATACAAAAGGCAAGCAGTTTAGAATGGGATATAAATCCACATATATTCCTCAGCTTATGTTAAAAAACAAATCTTATTTTCAAAGTAAGGGGAATAACTACGAATCGGACAGTTATTGGGTGAACTCCCAAGCAGGCGGTAGTGGACAGGGCGACCTAATTCAGAAGATCAAAATCATTAAGATTGACGAAGAAAATAATGAAATAAGACTGCCTAACGCTGAATTCAAGATTACTAATGTTGCAGATGGTTCACACTTTACTCTGACAACAAATGCTCAGGGAGAGGCTGTCTCAAATAAATTAAAACCCGGAAAGTATAAAATCAAAGAAACAAAGGCCCCTGTTGGATATGTCCTCGACCCTACAGAGCATGAAGTGACTGTAGTGGCGGGAGAAGCACTGTTCTGGACAGGAAAAAATAAGAGAAGCAAGGTAAATATTCCTGTAACCAAGATATGGAAAGATGGAGATAACCAGGACGGAAAACGCCCGGATAGTATAAAAATTCAGCTTCTGGCAGACGGACAGGAAGTAGCAGGGAAGACGCTAACTTTGACAAAAGATAATAACTGGACAGATAGCTTCAAGAACCTTGACGAATATAAAGGTGACAAGAAGATAAATTACACGATAAAGGAAGTTAAAGTTGAAAACGGTTACACCAGCGTTACCACAGGTTCGGCAGAAAACGGATTCAAGGTAACAAATACAAGAGAACCTGAAAAGACTAAAGTAGAAGGTGAGAAAACCTGGGATGACGCAAATGATCAGGACGGAAAGAGACCAAATGAAATAACGGTAAATCTTCTTGCAAACGGAAAGAAAGTAAAGGAAGCTAAGGTTACTAAAGATACTAACTGGAAATACAGCTTTACCGACCTTGACAAGTACAAGGACGGTCAGGAGATAACGTACACCGTAACAGAGAATGAGGTAAAAGACTATACCACTAAAATCGAAGGTTATAAGATCACCAATAGCTACACGCCCGGAAAAACAAGTGTAACCGTAACTAAGAGCTGGGAAGATGCAGATAACCAGGACGGAAAGCGTCCAAGCAGCATCAAGGTGCAGCTGTATGGAAATGATAAAAAAGTAGGAGAAGAAGTAACGCTCAACGAAGGAAATAGTTGGACTCATACATGGGCAAAGCTTCCAAAGAACGCAGCAGGAATACCTATAAAGTATACGGTAAAAGAAGTAGGGGAAGTAGATAATTACACCACATCGTATGGTGAAGACAGCCAGGGCAATATAATCATCACTAACAAGCATGTACCTGAGAAGACCAAAGTGGAAGGACAGAAGACATGGAGTGATAATGATAATCAAGATGGAAAACGTCCGGAGTCAATTACGGTAAATCTTCTGGCTGACGGCAGGAAGGTGAAGGAGGTTAAGGCTACAGCAGCTACCGACTGGAAATACAGCTTTACCGATCTTCCGAAGTATGAAAACGGAAGGGTGATTAAGTACACTGTAACGGAAAACACCGTAGATGACTACAATACCGAGATAGAAGGCTATGATATCAAAAATAGCTATACTCCTGAGGAAACCTCTGTAA
>NZ_ALNL01000036.1:0-38590 GCF_000293155.1 Mogibacterium sp. CM50
TTCTCTAACTTCTGAAGCGTCTATCATATCGAGAAGTGTTGCAAAGTTCTTTTCTTCTCTTGGAGCTTCATAGAAGATGTAGCCGATAAGGGCTGTATAGTATAGCTTTTCAGCTTTGACCCAAAAATCTTCACCTGCTTTTTCGCCCTCTCCTTTCGTATTTGCTATGATTGTCTGCACCAATTTCAGAATGTCTTTCTCAGAATGGATATAGGCAAAGGGATTGTATTTCATGGACTTTTTGAAGTTAATGGTATTTAAAATTTTAATCTCATAGCCATTATCCTCAAGCATCTTGCCACACTCAAGGACTATTGTTCCTTTGGGATCAGTTACACAATAGCTACTGTGCATCTGCATTAAGTTAGGTTTGACATAAAATCGAGTTTTTCCACTTCCTGAACCACCGATAACAAGAACATTCTTATTTCTCGCATACTTAGGATTAGACGGTCTACCATTCATAGTTAATCGTTCTGTTTGCGTAAGCAGGATATTGTTTTGAAACTTTTCATCCATATATGGCTCTATATCTTTTTTCGTTCCCCATCTTGCTGAGCCATACTCTTTCCCCTGTCTAAACTTTTTAGCATTTTTCCCTTTGGTATATACGATAATTTTGATTAAAACAGCTACTACCACGCCCATTATAATATCCGTAGGATGAAGGCTTGGAAGAAAGCTCATCGTATTAATCTCTAATATCCCTTGAAAAATTTTGTCAATAATATCGCCACCTATATAGGCTCTTACATGATGTGAAAAGATATTACCTATATAGAAAAATACAAGATAGGGAATGTTCTGCTTTAGAAACTTTACCTTATCTTGCACCTTAAATAAGCCTTTGATGTCCTTTAATATCTTATCTATCATAGGCTCTGCTCCTTTTGCTTATTCTTGACTTTATCCTTTGAAACAGAGTTCTTTGCCATCTCTTTGAACTTCTCAATATTCTTATGAATGGACTCCTTTCTTTCCGTTTTCTTTTCTGATTCTGAAAGGGCGTGCTTAAATGCTTTGTCCATAACCTTCATATCTTTAGCTTGAAAGAATACTAAGTATTTCCCACTTTCCTTATCTTTCATGACTGAAAACTCAACTCCGTATCGGTTCAGTTCTTTTTTCAGTTCTTTAAGCTCTGCTTCTTCAACCGGAATTTCTTCGAGCTGACCTTTCTTTACCATATCTTTGAGCTTCACTTCACTACCTTCAGCCTTAACTAATTTTCCTAAGCCTCCATATTGTTTTGATCGTTGATGTAATTTATTGATATGATTTAATATCTCCTGATATGTTGCTTTTAAAACATTTATTTCAATATTTACTACTCTATTTGCAATTTCCTCATTTATCATCAAAGTCCTCCTTCCCTCATATCATAACTAACAAGTGCAGTATAATAGGCGTCCATATTACTTGGTGCATTATACGCTGCTGTTAAAATAAATGCTCTAACATTTCTTATTTTGGCTTCATTCTCTGATAAAGCATTTACAAGATACTCCATGTGTGATGAATCTAAACTCCTAAATCTCTCTTGAACTATAGATGCAGGTAACTTTGCTTGATTGATAGTAACTGTATCATCTGCGTTTAGTATCATTACATCAGCTAAAACTCTAATAATTTCATCATATGTTCGGGCAATAATCTTATTTCCTAATTCCATATGTTCGTTATATCCTGTACTTTCTCTAAGTTCTTCTAAACAGGATTGATATGATTTTATTTTTTTATTACCTCCCTCCAATCCTCCCATCGTATATAAGCCTTTATCTTCATGGATGGATAGGTGGGAGGAATTCTCTGAAGAAATATCTGAAGTATTATTTGATGAATTCTTTGTAGTAATCTCTGGTAATGGTTCATGCAAGCTGCCATAATGCACTGGTATATTTTCATCAAATGCATCGGTGCAATATGCGTCATTGCATTGGTGCATTTTGCACTCTTCCATTGGTGCATTTTGCCCTAATGCATTGTGCATAGTATTTTGACTTTCTTTCTCTAAAATACTTCTTTCATGTTCCAGCTTTTTCTTATTCAATTCAAAATATAATTCTTCTAATTTTTCATCATTTATCGTATACCATTTTGTTTTATCTCTTGGATCCTTATTATAGTTTCCAACCAAAAGATAGCCTGCCTTTTCAAGTTTGGCAAAAGTTCTTTTTACTGTATCAACACTCATATAGTCGAAGTCTTTTTCTTGCCACGCCCTTATAGAATTGTATGTCCAATATTTCTCGTCATGATAATTTTTACCGGACTTCTTATTTATCTCAATCCAATAGTTTATCTGTTGCAATACTAAGGCTTCATTTAATCCTAATGCTCTTGCTAATGCTTTATTTGCAACAATAGGCTGTTCATCAAATAAATACATACTCATATCGTCGCCTCCTTTCTTTTCAATTTTTAGCATGAAAAAAGACGATAGTATTTTATCTATCGCCTCATTAGTTTCTTTATATTTCTTTCAATCTATCTCTTGCAAATTCAATATATGATGTAACCCATAATGCAATTTTAGGTAATCCATAGGGACTTATCAAAAATGCTATTATCAGTGCTTGAATAAAAGTAGTTGTATCTTTTTGCACAAGTGCTGCAATCGAACCTAATACCACTAAGAATGATAATATTCCTAAAATCATTCCACTAACGCTGATTATGAATTTTAGAAAAGAAATTAGTATTGATAAAAGTAATATTATTGGAAACAAAATTATTTTTATTATCCATCTCATAAATACCCTCCACTTCTACTAAATCATTTTAAAGTGCCTTAATGCATCCATGATAGCTTCCTCTTTTTCCGGTGTGCATTGTGGAATAACCTGTTTCTCTTTTTTTGATTTATTATAATGCTCCCTCAGTACAATTCCACATTTCTTTTTAATCTGTGCAATATAGAGTGTCGAAACCTTTAAATCAAATTTTTCCAATATATATTCCTTGATTTGTGCATAAGTCGCTTTACTTTCAGCACTTGTCAAATCAAGCTCATCAAGCTTAATTTCAACATCTATATGTTTATCGACATCAAGTTTGGACAATAATGCTACCGTCTCCACATGCTTCGTCTTCGCGAAATTATCATACGCCTTAATCACCCTCGGCTTATACCCCAGTTCTGCGAACTTCTCCAGGTTCATTGCCATTGTATTGGGATTGCAAGATATGTACAGAATTTGCTCTATGCCGTAGCTTGCCAACATCTCCACGACCTTGTCGTGCATTCCCATGCGAGGCGGATCTACAACTATCATGTCCGGCTTCTCTGTCACCTCATCCAGCTTGGCCTTTACATCACCGCAGATGAAATGACAATTATCGATTCCGTTCATTTTGGCGTTATCGATAGCTGCATCGATAGAATCCTGCACTATTTCAATTCCATACACCTTCTTGGCCTTGGATGCCATAAGCTGCGAGATTGTACCCGTTCCGCAGTACAGATCGTACACAATCTTGGCATCCGGATCAGGAATCAGCGCAAGTGCTTCGCTGTACAGCCTCTCTACTGCCTTGATATTAGTCTGGAAGAATGAGAACGCATTCACCTTGAACTTGAGTTCCAGGATCTCTTCGTTGTAATAATCACGACCGTATAGGATCTTAACTCCCTCGTTGATAACGGCATCTGCCAGACTGTCGTTAAATGTGCGCAGTACTCCGACTAGCTTGTTGTCGAGCTTGATTCCTTGCAGCATCGTTAGGTAGCCGGCCTCATCAAAGCCATCCTCGCTGCTTGTTACGATATTTACCAGCAGCTCGTGAGTCTTTACACCGTGACGCACCACGAGATTTCTAAGTAGACCCTGATGAGACTTCTTGTGATAGAACGAATATCCCTTATCAATGCAGAAATCCAGTGTTGCACGCAGCACCCTATTGAAATCCATCGGCACCAGCTGACATTCATCACATGTCACAATCGACATGAAATGCTTTTTCTTATGCATGCCAAGAGTGAGTTCTCCGCCGATTTCAAAATCGCCGAAGGTATACTCCATCTTATTCCTATATCGATATTCCGAGAGCGCCGGCACAAGCCCTCTGAATACAGAATCATCAACTTGGTGCCTAACTAGCTGCTCCCTGATAATATTCTCCTTCTCCGCGCGCTGCTGTTCGTATGGTACACCCTGATACAGGCATCCCCCGCAGAACTCGGAGATAGGACATTTCTTAAAATTCTCCATATTTGTTATAGAATTCCCGCTTATACTCGAGGAACCTGTCCTCTTCAATCGCCTTTCTGATATTTTTCATCATGTTTACCAAGAAATGAATATTGTGTTCCGATAGCAGCATTGAGCACAGTATCTCCTCATTCTTGAATAAATGCCTGAGGTATGCACGCGAGTAGTTACTACAGCAATAGCATTCACAATCATGATCCAACGTCCTGAAATCCCTTGCAAATGCAGCATTCTTGATATTTATATTGCCCCGACTCGTCATCGCTACACCGTGCCTTGCCAGTCTCGTAGGCAGAACACAATCGAACATATCTACACCGCGCTCCACACCTTCAAATAAGTAGTCCGGTGTACCGACACCCATCAGATATCTCGGCTTGTCCTCAGGCAGCAGATCAGTGCATTCATCAAGTACATCCAGCATTATATCCTTAGGCTCGCCTACTGAAAGACCGCCTATCGCATATCCCGGCAAATCAAACTCAGTGATCTGCTTGGCACTGGCTTCACGCAGCTCCTTGTACATTCCGCCCTGCATGATTCCGAACAGTGCCTGCTTCATAGTATCAGATCCGGACTCAGTAGCAGCCTTTGTCTCAAGTCTTCTGTGATGGTCGTCGCAGCGCTTCAGCCATCTGGTCGTGCGCGCCAAAGATCTCTCGACATATTTTCTCTCAGCCGGATAAGCGACACATTCGTCAAACGCCATCATGATATCCGAACCGAGTGCCCTCTGTACCTCAACCGAACTTTCAGGTGTCATCATGTGAGATGAACCGTCTATATACGATTTAAACTTTGCACCCTCCTCGGTTATCTTGCGAAACTTGCCGAGCGAAAACACCTGAAAACCGCCGCTGTCCGTCAGAATTGGCCTGTGCCAGTTCATGAATTTATGCAGACCGCCGGCCTCACGAATTATTTCCTCACCGGGTCTCAGATATAGGTGATATGTATTTCCTAGGATGATTTCTGCACCCGTCTTCTCGACATCTTCCGGCTTCATGGCCTTAACTGTGGCCTGAGTACCTACCGGCATGAATACAGGTGTTTCAATAGTGCCGTGCGGAGTAGTAATCCTGCCGCGCCTGGCACGCGTGCGATAATCTCTCTTAAGCAGCTCAAAGCTCAGTGACTCCTTCATCTGCACCTCCTATCTGATAAACATAGCGTCGCCGTAGCTAAAGAACTTGTAATTCTCGCGCACCGCCTCTTCATACGCCTTAAGTATGTGCTCTCTGTCGTATAATGCCGAAACGAGCATTATAAGTGTCGATTTGGGCAGATGAAAATTTGTGATTAGACCATCCACCACCTTGTACTCATATCCCGGATAGATGAATATTCCTGTGCTCCTGTGTCCGCTCTCAATCTGCCACACTCCGTCGACCTGCTTGGCAGCGCTTTCGAGCGTCCTCGTCGAAGTCGTCCCGACCGAAATGATTCTTCTGCCATCGCGAATCGCACGATTAATGGTCTCAGCAGTCTCAGAATTAATCGTATATTCCTCAAAGTGCATTTTGTGGTCCTCGACGTTCTCGACCTTTACCGGTCTAAACGTACCGATACCGACGTGAAGCGTAACAGAAGCGACTTCAATACCCTTGACCTTAACCTTCTCCAGCAGCTCATCTGTAAAATGCAGACCTGCCGTCGGAGCGGCCACCGACCCGTCTATCTTGCTGTATACAGTCTGGTACCTCTCCTTGTCATCGTCCACGGCACGCCTCTCAATATATGGCGGAAGCGGCATACTGCCTATCTCCTCCAAGCGTTCCATGAATATACCTTCGTATTCGAACTCTATGATCCTGGTTCCATTACCCTCATCCTTGAATCCCAGTATGTGAGCCTTAAACAGCTTGTTATCATCTAGGATTACCGTGTCACCTTCCTTGAGGCGCTTGCCGGGCTTGACGAGGCTCTCCCACTTGTCACCCTCGAGTCGTTTGATCAACAAAAACTCTATATGAGCGCCGGTCTTCTCCTTGGTGCCGTACAGCCTGGCAGGGATAACTCGCGAATCGTTTACAACCAAGCAGTCGCCCTCATGCAGGTAGTCGAGTATATCGTAGAAATGCTTGTGTTCTATCGTATCTGCAGCCCTGTTGAGCACCATCAGACGACATTCATCCCGCTTGAGAGAGGGTGCCTGTGCGATTAGCTCCTTTGGTAGGTTATAATCAAAATCTTCAAGTTTCATATACCAATATTCTCCGGTCTTAATCAGTGAGACGCGATTACAGTTGGACTGCTAAGCAACCCAATTGCCGCGCCTCAACGTGTTTAATCTTCTTTGTAGCAGGACATCATTCCCATATGCTCGTATGCCAGCTTCGTGACCATGCGCCCCTTCTGCGTTCTGTACATCAGTTCCGATTGAATCAAGAACGGCTCGTTTACGTCCTCGAGTGTAACCCTCTCCTCACCGATTGCGCTTGCGATAGTCTCAATTCCAACCGGGCCTCCGCCAAAGCTCCTGATGATAGTCTCCAGTATCTGTCTGTCCAGCTTGTCCAGACCGCGCGCATCCACACCGAGCGCATCAAGTGCCTTGCATGTAACCTTGATGTCAATCCTGCCATCGCTGATCACCTCGCTGAAATCTCTAACTCGCTTGAGCAACCTGTTGCCTATTCTAGGAGTTCCTCTCGATCTGCTCGCAAGCTCGTCAAGGGACTCGTCGTCTATCTCAATATCAAGCACCTTAGCCGAGCGCAGCAGAATATTTCTTATTTCCTCATGCGTGTAGAATTCAAACTTCGTAATTATTCCAAACCTATCCCTTAATGGTGCAGACAGGCTTCCGGCTCTTGTCGTCGCTCCGACTAGCGTGAATTTAGCGATGTCGATACGCAGCGATCTTGCAGCAGGACCCTTACCTATGATTATATCAAGCGCAAAGTCCTCCATAGCCGAATACAGAACCTCCTCAACCGAACGGTTCAGCCTGTGAATCTCGTCTATAAACAACACATCATTTTCGTTGAGATTCGTAAGAATTGCAGCTAAGTCGCCGGCTCTGCTTATTGCCGGGCCGGAGGTCACCTTAATGTCCACCCCCAGCTCATTTGCAATAATGTTGGCAAGTGTGGTCTTTCCAAGCCCCGGAGGTCCGTAAAAAAGCACGTGGTCAAGCGACTCGCCGCGCATCTTAGCAGCCTCGATGTAAATAGACAGGTTCTCCTTCGCCGCGGACTGACCGCAGTACTCGCTGAGGTACTGCGGTCTGAGGGTATATTCTCCGTTTATTTCGTTAGGTATTACCTTCGTAGATGTAATATTGTCCAGCATTTCCCAATCCTTACTATTAGGTGAATTTCAGATTATCAGATTAAAGATAAGTAAAGCGCCGTTTTATTCTTCCGACTCGCAAAATTTAAAGCAATGCTCACGAACCGCTACAGCAGATATTTGAGCGCCTTCTTGATATAAGTCTCTACTTCCAGATCTTCCTCTGATACATTCCCGATTGCTTCCTCCGCCTCTGCCTTGGAATAACCAAGCGTAGTGAGAGCCATGACAGCCTCTCTTCTCGTCGCATCGAGCCCCGGTATATTGACACCGGCAGGTGCTGATATGTCCGGCATAGGAACAGCATCTACTTTGTCGCATAACTCGAGTATTACTCTTTCAGCTGTTTTCTTTCCGACCCCCTGCGCCCTGGCAATAGCACTTGCATCCTTATTGATGATACTGTATTTTATCTCATCCGCAGAACCTGTCGACATGATAGCAAGTCCGGCCCTGGGGCCAACTCCCTTTACAGTGATTAGCTGTTCAAAGAGATTGAGTGAATCAAGCTGAGAAAAGCCATAGAGAGACATACCGTCTTCTTTAACCTGCATATACGTAAATATATTTACAAGATCTCCCTCCTGATGGAGCAGCAGTGGCGATGTATCTGCGATGTATATGCGAAATCCAATACCGCCCATGGTCTCCACGACCATTGCGCCCTTATCGTAATAGAGGTATTCCCCCTTGATGTTTCTAATCATTAGTTATCTCCCTAAACCCCTTGCGTTTCTAGAATGCGCGTGGCAAATTGCTGCCGCCACAGCATCGGCTGTATCATCCGGTTTAGGCACCTCAGGCAGGTTTAGGATAGTTTTAACCATCATCTGCACCTGAGCCTTCTCCGCCTTACCGTATCCGACAAGTGCCTGTTTAATCTGCATAGGTGTGTATTCGGACACGACAAGTCCACCTTCAACGCATGCGAGCATAGCAACCCCACGAGCTTCACCTACCCCAATCGCAGTTGTAACATTTCTATTAAAAAAAAGCTCCTCTATTGATACTTCGTCCGGTTCGTATTTCTGAATTATCTCAGTCAGTCCATCGTAGAGCAGCTTCAATCTCTCAGGCATCGGCAGTCCGGCTTCAGTTTCTACCGAACCGTAGCCTACGGTCTTAAAGCGATTACCATTGTAATCTAGAACGCCATATCCCATGATGGCATAACCTGGGTCTATTCCTAAAATTCTCATCATCAATCACCTCGGATATTTTATCAAAATCCGCCTATTATGTCTATAAATGCACCACTTCAGTATCAATCTTTCGCATTTATACATTGAGCTGTAAGTTTATGCTATAATTAGCCTGTAAAATTGAGTGTAACCCATGTATTGCAATTTAGGAGGAAAAATGCGTTACTCAAGACAAAACAAGATTCTGGAACTAATCAAGACTCACGTGGTTGAAACTCAGGATCAGCTGCAGGATCTGCTGGAAGAAGCAGGCTATAAGGTCACCCAGGCAACTATTTCCAGAGATATCAAGGAGCTTCAGCTTGTAAAGGTATCGATTGATAAGGATCGCTACAAATACACTTCAGGCAAGTTTGACAAGCAGCCTATATCCGAGAGATTTGTCAAGATTTTCAGAGAGACGATTATATCCTACGCCTCGGCACAGAATCTGATCGTCGTCAAGACACTATCCGGCTGTGGCAACGCCGCTGCCGAAGCCATAGACTGTCTGGGACTCGACCATGTTGTCGGTTCAGTCGCAGGAGATAATACACTGCTGATAATCGTGGATCACGAGGATAACGTTAAGGAAATTTTGGACGGCTTCGAGAATATGATTGCTCTTAGAGCATAAATGCGAGGCACAGAGGTAAATTGATGCTAGATCGTGTTGAAATAACTAACTTTGCGACAATTGCATATATGTCCTTTGATCTCGGATCTTCGCTCAACATTATCACCGGTGAGACAGGTTCGGGTAAATCTGTTCTGGTACAGGCTATCAGCACAGCCCTCGGTGGTCGTGCTGATATTTCGATGATTAGAAACGGTTCGGACAAAGCTCTCATCCAAGTGACCGGCCATATCGGCGATGATGACGTAATAATCTCACGCGAGCTGCTCAAGAGCGGCAAAAGTGTTGCTAAGCTCAATGGCGAGATAGTTTCGCTTGCCAAGCTTCGTGATTTCTGCAAGGATTTTGTCGACATCCACGGACAGTATGACAACCAGCAGATTCTCGATCCGGAGAACCACATCCTTATAACCGACAGCTACAGGCATGGGACCATTTCCGGAGAGTTGATCAAGCTGGCTGAGCTTTACAGAAGCTACCATGAGGTTAGACGTGAATACGACAAGCTGCTGCACAGCGAGTCGGAATCTCGCAGGCAGCAGGACTTCTACCAATTTGAATTTGACTACATCGACAAGCTTGACCTGACACCAGGCGAGGATGAAGAGCTTCGAGAACAGCTAGACCTCATGCGCAACAGCGAGCGCATATATGAAGCGGTTGTGGGATCATACAGCAGGTTGACCGAGGATCCGTCGGTTCTCAGCCTGCTGGGTTCATGCATGCATCAGCTTCAGGGCGTAGCATCATATAGTGAAGAGCTCGGTGAGCTCTCAAGCAACTTCACTGAACTTTATTATAATTTGGAAGACCTCTCTTCTACCTTGAGGACTACCGGCGAGTCTATCAACTTCTCCGAGGAAGAGATCGATAGCGTCTCCTCAAGGCTTAGCGTGCTTGAAGATGCTAAACGAAAATACAACATGTCTATCGAAGAGATGATCGAGTATAAAGAAGAGTTAGATAACAAGCTCGGCGTCATCCACAATCTGGACAGCGAAAAAGAACGGGTGGCGGAGCTAATCGATAGCAGATACCGTAATCTTGAGACTCAGGCTAATGTAGTAAGCAGACTGCGAAGGTCTAACGCTGAAGCCTTGGAACGGGAAATGCTACGTGAGCTAAATGACCTGGCCTTTGCTAATTCCGATTTTAGAATTGAGATCACTCGCCTTGACGAAATTACCGAATTAGGCTATGACGGTGTCGAATTCCTCATATCAACTAACCCGGGAGACCCTCTCAGACCTATGTCCAAGATTGCATCCGGTGGAGAAATCTCCAGAATAATGCTGGCTTTCAAGCATATCATCGGCAGCAACGATAGTGTCGAAACCATGATTTTTGACGAGATTGATACCGGAATCAGCGGCAAGACTGCACTTGTTGTCGGTCACAAGCTAAGCGAGATAGCCAAGCACAGACAGATTGTCTGCATCACACACCTGCCGCAGATAGCCGCATCAGGTGATGATAACTTCTCAATCGATAAGAAGATATCTGATGGAAAATCACACACCGTCATCGAACATCTAAACGATAACGGCAAGCTGGAGATGCTGGCAAGGCTAATTAGCGGAGCTCCTGACAGCAGTAATGCGATCGAGGCAGCACGTGAACTGATCGCAGCTGTCAAGACCGAATAACAGATCACTGTGTAATAAAAGAAAAAAGCGAGTCGGCGTTTTATCAAGCACACAAACTCAGGCTTTCTACATTTCGCATATCAGCTTAGGCTCATATTATGTTCATACTATCAGGGACATGATGATGGTCGGCATATCTCACAAGGGCAAACTCAGGCTCGTATTATGCTCATACTACCAGTTGAAGACGAATAGCTCCAGCGATGTGGTCTTGTCCAGCTCTCCTGA
Source organism: Mogibacterium sp. CM50 (assembly GCF_000293155.1). Classification (NCBI taxonomy): domain Bacteria; kingdom Bacillati; phylum Bacillota; class Clostridia; order Peptostreptococcales; family Anaerovoracaceae; genus Mogibacterium; species Mogibacterium sp. CM50. The sequence continues at coordinate 11,198 of NZ_ALNL01000036.1, forward strand.
TTTGAGCAATCTGTCGGTATCATATAGGGCCAGCAGGGAATTCTTTATCTTGGCTTTGCCAATCTCAATGGCTGCCGAATACGCCTTCTTAAGCCTGTACTCGTTGACTCCCAATCTCTTGGCCATAGCCTTAATGGACATGCCTTCTTCATCCAGCTCCAAAGAGTCGTACATAAGCTCAAATTGTCCGACGAGCATAGACGCTAAAGAAAAAACATTGCCTCTCGACCTCGAATTGTCTCCGGCAGCAACGGTGTTGACCAGCAGCTGCATCGCCATATTCTTTTTACCATCCAGCAGATAATCGATAAAGTTAAATACGAACCTGTCCTTATCGCCTATCATAATTTCCTCAATTAGCTGGCGAGATATCGTATCTTCATCTGAAGCATTGACCAGCTTGGTCAGATCAGACTCCATCCTATACAAATCATATTCGCTATCATTGTTGAGATATCCGGTTATATCCACTAGATAATCCATATCGCGAGCTCCGATTAGCTTTCCGGCGGCTCTGATTCTCTTGTTCACAAACGACTTCAACTCTGCAGTGCTCAGTCTTTCAAAATTATAAGTCCTACATGCAGTCGCAACCTTAGTTGCAAAGGCATTTAGCTTGTCACGCTTCCCCGGGCTGTGTCCTCTATCAAGGGAAAATACAATTATCGTAGCCGGGTTCGGGCAACTCAAATACTCCAGAATCGTAGCAGTCTCGGAGACCACACTCTTTTTGATTAAAGGTGAATAATTTTTGACCGTTAACACTCGTGTGCCGGCAAACATCGTCATGGTATTTGCAGTTTCAACGATTTCCTGAGCTGTTACCCGCTCTCCATCAAAGTCTGTTACCACATATTTTCTGTCCTCAGGGGTAGAAATTCTATCGATTACAGTCTTTAATGCCCAATCGGTTAGAAATCCTTCCTCTCCGTACATAAATATGGCGTTACCAAGTATTCCGTTCTTGAGGTCGTTGTTAAACTCTTTAAATGACATCTTCTATCATCCTGTCAATTCTAATTCTATCTCTATTGATATCTATACCTATAGCGCCCTGCTTATCGTTCCTGTACACCGCTGCTCCATGTCTACGGAGACGTCTGATTATCCCCGGATTCGGATGTCCGTAAGTATTGTGCTTTCCCACTTGGATTACTGCAATTTTAGGGCTCACAGCGCTGATAAAATCTTCAGTTGAACTATATCGGCTTCCATGATGTGCAACCTTAAGTATGTCGCACTTTAACACATCGGAAGAATTATAGTATTTTACCATATCGAGCTCATCCTGCTCAACAAGGTCGCCCGTTATCATCACCTTGACACCATCGTAATGCACTATGTACACAGTATTGAGTTCATTATCATCGTCTCCGCTTTTAGCGGTTCTATCATCCATAGGCCATATTGCTTCAATCCATACCTCTTTTGACAGCTGTATTTTATCTCTAAAGCCAATCATCTTCACGCCACCTCCCGATACCTCGTTTCTGTACGGATATGGGATAACATATTTTTTTACAGGAAAAACCTCACCGAGTTCCATTGCCCCTTTGCAGTGATCTGTGTGCATGTGCGTAAAGAGACTCATATCAAGGTCATTAATACCGTTTTTCAGGAAGTACTCTTTAAGGACCTTCTCTCCGATATTCTTCTTTATATCACCGCCGCCGTCTATCAGCATGTCATATCTATCAGTCCTAATATGTATTCCATCACCTTGCCCAACATCTACAAATACAATCTCATCATTTAAAAAGGGATTTCTATATGCAAAGCCGACTGCAACCGAAACAAGAGTAATCAACATCATACATACTGCTAATGTCCTGTATTTCCTGCGCAGAATCATGACAATTCCAAATTCGGAGCATACGAAGAACAGCACCGCATACGCTACAAGCACTATAGCAACCTTATGCGATCTAGCCGAATACGAAAAGCATCCATTCATATTCAACAGGTGGTTTAGCTTCAGTACGATTCTGATAAGATAATACATCACGCTTTTGATGATAAACCCCGCACTGCCGGTAAATAAAAACACTATTAAACCACCTATTGCGAACGGTACCAGCAAGCTGATAAGTCCGACGATAGGAATATTTACAAGGAACCCAATCGGATTGATCTTGTTGAATGTATACACAGTGTATGGCACCATAACCAGCTGAATCGAAAGAATAAATCCGGCAGATTTGCCTATTAATCTGCCAAGTGGATCACACAGAAATGCAATACCGGCAACTGCCAGAAAAGACATCTGAAAGCCGGCTCCGAACAACAGATACGGATTGTATATGAGCAAGGCTATAAACGATGTAGCCAGAGCAGCTGACAGGTCAAATGGTCTCTTCAGATAGAATGCCAATATAGCAGTGCACGTTAATAGAACGGCTCTTGTCGTCGATACGTTCCAGGCTGTCACCTCTCCGTAGCCCAGCATTACAATTATAGTTACAATTCCTACAATACCTCCATGTCGCCCCATTGCCATCAGCCTAAGCATCCCATATATAACGCCTACATGCAGGCCGCTGACTGCCAACACATGAGCGGTGGTATTTTCTCTAAATTCCTTTATTGTGTCATTATCGATATCGCCAGTGTCACCGTATGTCACACCTTTTATAAATCCATATACGCTTTCTTTGCCACCGGAGGCTTCCCGCGCAAAGCTCTCTTTGATAACCTGCAATCGACGCCTGGCTTTCCACACTATGGCTTTATCTCTATCTTGAAATACCTTTATACGCGAAGCCTTCATCATATGTGTGATTCTCTTTGTCTGCAGATATCTCCTATAATCAAAGCATCCGGGATTTCTCGCTGTTTCAGGTATTTCTATTTGCCCTTCAACCCTGACTTTCCTGCCATATAAATTCCGACTCGCAGTCTCTGTGCACCTAATTGCACCTCCCCGTTTCCTATTTACTGAATCCCCTCTATCACCCGCCTTTTCTGAAGACTGCCATTTCCGGCATCTTATAACGGTTCTGCGTCCAAGAGTATCCGTCTCAACATCAATGATTATTCCTTTATCATCTTCCTTATACCTGATTGCTTGACCCTCTATTGCATTGTGTTTTTCTAATTTGCAAGATGTTATTGGTTTCTGATAGACATGATTTATCGAAAGATTTAACATCCCCATCGCAAATACTATCGCGCAGATAATCATCTCTCTGTTTATTGTGCTGCTGCAACCTCTGCTCTCAAGTCCACGTCTGATTCGAGCTACAGCCCATAGAGAAAACATAACTACAGCGACAATGACAAGGCTAATAATGATTTTACGTCTGTTAATCAGTACGTCTGCTGATATAATTCCTAAAGCCATAGAAACTGCATAAGCAACAATTTTCCTTCTAAACACACACATCCCCCGACTATCTTTAATTTCACTAAACAGGTGTCTGAATTCTATCACGTCAAAAATTCCCTTCAGCACAATTTTTGTTAGCAGACGACCTTCATGTATAAATAACTATAATCTGCATATAATCTTCACATTTAAATCGCTCAAAATATTAATTTACCAAGCAATTCATGATAGAATAAAATGCTATATTTTATTTAAGAGGCAACAAATGGAAAAAAACTCAACAAACATACAAATATTAATAAAGAGACTGAAAAATGGCGAACGCCTATCACCGGAAGAGATGAGGGTTGTCGCTCACCATATGGCACAGCTTCAATTTGAAAAGAAACAGCACGAGAAGCGTATGCAGGCTGCTGCACACAGCAGCGACAAGCCTAAAGGACCATCCTTTCATGAGCAGGTCGCCAAGGCTGAGGCTGAGGCCAAGAAGAACAGACTTCGCAACAACTTGGAGAAGCACTCTGCAAAACATGCTGCACGTGAAGATGCGGAATTATATGGCCGCGTTCACGCAGTCAATGAACGCAACAAGCCATCGTTCCATGAACAGGTCGCCAAAGCCGAGGCGGATGCAGCAAAGCGTGACAAGTCTATCAAGAAGAGAGCAAAGGAAGAAAAGAAGCTTCTCAAGGAAGAACGCAAGGCTATGTTGAATGGTGACAGAACCGGATTCAGCCTTAAGAGAGACCTCAGACATCCGGCGGCATTTGTAAAGCGTATATTTACCAAACCTAATCCGTACTATACTCCCGGTGCAGATGCGTTCGTTGTAGTTGCAGGCAAGAAGATAAAGAACAAAGCCCGCACGCTAAGCATCAAATACACTATTCGCAACCTCGTTGTTATGATGGTTGCAATGATTTTGATGTTTTCAATTTATGCTGCAACCGTAATCGCATTCGCCCCTAAAATAGACCCTAACAAGATTTACGATCAGATTTCAACAAACTCAGTTATATACGATGATAACGGTACGCGTATCGATAGCGTAAGTTCCGGCGAAAGTCGGACTATTATAAAGTACAAGGACATTCCTAAGCACACAGTTGATGCATTTGTAGCTCTGGAGGATAAGACCTTCTGGAAGCACCACGGATTCAACTGGAAGAGAATGATTGGTGCAATCGCCTCTTCATTTGGCAGAGGCAATATCCGAGGAACAAGTACGCTCACGCAGCAGCTTGCGAGAAACGTATACCTGCCTAATATCAAGAGTCAGCGTTCCGCACGCCGTAAGATTCTCGAGATGTACTACGCATCTAAAATTGAGCACACACTGTCCAAGAAAGAGATTTTCGCAGCGTATGTCAACAGTATCTATTTCGGATACGGAAACTACGGAATTGAAAACGCATCAAAGACCTATTTCTCAAAAGATGTAAGTCAATTGACACTCAAGGAAAGCGCTGCGCTGGCCGCTATGCCTCAATCCCCGGACACCTATGCACTCATCCAAAATGCTGATTCCCCTGTGGCTTCGCAGTCGACGTCGACACCAATCAAGATAGATGGCAAGTCATACATTGCAAACGATATCTCTAAGCCAAGACGTCAAATTGCGCTCAAGCTGATGGCAGATCAGGGCTATATCACTAGGGCCGAATATGAGGAAAATGCAGCCAGCAATCTGGCTGACTTCCTGAACCCGTCACTCAATGCAGGAAGAGAAACCGATACCTCGTACTTCACCGACTACATGGTTGAGCAGATTATCAAGGATTTGATGAAGAAGTACAAGCTCGACTACCAGAGTGCTCACGACATGGTTTACAACGGCGGACTCAAGATATACTCCACAATGGATTCAAAGGCTCAGAAGGCTGTCGAGGCTGGTTTCAAGGAAGGCAATTACTTCCCGTCGCTCACCGGCCTCAAAAAGGACAGTGCCGGCAATATTGTCAGTGACAAAGGAGTTATCACCCTGTACGCATATAACAATATGTTACAGGATGGGAAATTCAAGCTTGCCGACGGGGAATACAAAAAAAACAATGATGGTTCGCTGACCATATATAAGAATAAACGACTGAATATATACAAGACTTCGACCGCAAACGGCTCTGATTACAGCTTGGAGTTCAAACCATCATATGTGGTTGAGAACGGAAGCCTCTACATCATTCCCGGAGGTTTCATCAATATACCTACTGAAAGCAAGACACTAGATAAGAATGGTAATCTCAAAATCAGCGCAAAATTCATCAAGAAAAACAGCAAGCTGATTACCAGCGACGATGGTGCCCCGACTTTCACAGACAAGCTCTACACCCTGCAGGACAAGGTTATACAGCCGCAGGGTGCAATGGTTATTACAGAAGTCGGAACCGGCAAGGTCAAAGCTATGATTGGCGGTCGTGGTGTCTCTGGCAAAAAGCTGTTTAACCGCGCTGTCAACGCTCGTCAACCCGGCTCATCCATCAAGCCTTTGGCAATTTACAGCGCTTCACTGCAGAGGAGCTACGAGCTGGCGGAGAGCGGACAGCCCTTCCCTCTCACCGACCCCGGCAACGATAAGCAAGGCACAAAATACTACGGTGACTACCTGACAGCTTCTTCTGTGATAGTCGATGAACCTATCAAGTTCAACGGCAAGGTATGGCCTAAGAACTCTAACAATAGATATTCCGGACCTATGACCATGCGTAGGGGTATGCAAACCTCGACAAATGTCGTAGCCGTTAAGCTCTATGAACAGCTCGGATCTGATTACTCCGCAAGCATGGTTGAGAAATATGGAATCAGCACTCTCAACAAGACACCTAACGGCGATCTCAACCCGGCGTCACTGGCACTTGGCGGTCTGTCCAAGGGTGTTTCACCTTACGAAATGGCCGAGGCATATGCAACATTCCCTAACGGCGGTGTCAGAGTGGAGAACAGAGTATATACCAAGGTAGTGGACAGAGACGGTCGCACGATTCTATCGACCGAAAAGAAACAGCACAAGGTTCTAGACGAAGGCGTTGCATATATCATGGTGACAATGCTCAAGTCTGTTGTAAACGGCGGAACCGGTACAAACGCTGCAATTTCGGGAGTTGAGGTCGGCGGTAAGACCGGCACGACTGACGCTAAATACGACGTCTGGTTTGACGGAATTACTCCAAAATACGCCGCTTCGCTCTGGATTGGTACTGATGTCAATATTCCGCTTACCTCTTCATCCGTCGCTGCAGCAAGGCTGTGGTCGAGAATCATGAGCAATGTGCCTAATGTGCGAAAAGGTTCATATAAGCCTGCCCCTTCTAATATAGTTCGTAAGAACGGTGAATATTTCACCAAGGGTACCGAAGGCGGCCTTGGCAAGAGTCCGCTGGATGAATCAGAAGAATCCGAGATTATAGAAGAAGAACAAGAGGTTACTGAACAGGATCAGAACGATAATAACAATCAGGCTGCTCAAAACAATCAGGCACAGCAGCCACAACAAGGACAGCAACCCAACAATTCAGGCAATAACGGATCAGGTAACCCGGCCGGGGGGTAATGAGTGGTTGCCTGAATACCCATAAATAAAGTATAACGTATAAAACAGCGAGAGCTTTCACGTGAGAGCTCTCGCTGCTGTTTCATTACAACCTTGATTACTATAGCTATCTATTCCCTATCCTGCAACCTCGCTCTCACACCGGCTCTAAATACATCCTCGCCCTTGTATATGAAGTTACTAAACCCCTTAGACACCATGAGTTCGTAGAAAACCGCCTGTCCAAAGAACAGGTTCCCCATCGCATAGAACACGGGAATCTGCAGTATGAACCGAATTAAAATAACTATTAGATTTGTATACATCCCTAAATCCGGCATACCTACATACCCAAATAATATAGCAGGCACGTTCGCAATTATTATGAGCGGGATATAAGTAAAATCCAATTGGAACTGCCGCATACGGTTTCCGGCCATCAATCTTCTGCTCTCGGCAAGACACTTAAACACCCCTTTTGACGGATCCTCGGCCATAATGAGGAAAGACTGTCTATAAGTGTAAAATGCATATACACCGGGAACAACAAATAGTGTGGCAAATGCTGCTATTATAGCAAGCTGTACAATAAAGAGCAACGTAGCGGAAAAAATATGCCTCGCACCGTCGAGTATAGACGGATAATCGCATTCTTTATTTCTCAGGTATCTCAGCATATACAACGATCTGCCTAGCGTAAACATCCCCCCAAACGCTATAGTGTACACAAACGAAGCAAAAGGGTAATCTACAACAAACTTCTTGAGCAACTTCGGGTCTATTTCAGTCGGAATAACCGAAAAATATGATTTGGGCATGAAAAACCCAAGTACATCAGGGACCAAGTTGGTAAACATATACAGCATTATGATCCCAACCATAAACTGCGCAACAGTGTTCTTCATGTGCATTGCAGATAGATATCTCAGCTCGCCAAGATCTTCATTTACGATATAATTTTTGTTGTTATTTTCAGGCATAATAACTCACTTTCTAGTTTTGAATCGCCTATAATTGTAATATACTGAAGATAGTAATTCAAGAACGATAAAAACAGAGGTAATACTATGTGTAAGACAGCGCTTATAATACTTTCGTTTATCGAGAATACCAACGTGTCACAGTTACATGAGCTTTCGAGCTCCAGCGACTATATCATTTGTGCAGATGGCGGCGTTGATGTTGCTGACAAATTCGGAATCAGACCCGATTGTGTGATTGGTGATTTTGATTCTTCGAGCATCAGCAACCGCTTTGACTGTCTGTATATTACCTTGCCGACTGAAAAAGATTTAACAGATACCGAGGCAGCAATCAACCATGTCCTGGAACTTGGCATCCGTTATATAACAGTATACGGAGGAATCGGTGGCAGACTAGATCACACTCTCGGAAATGCCGGACTCCTCGAGAAATACATGGGACAGCTGGAGCACCTTGAGTTCATCGATGGTAAGAACACGATGCAACTGCTTGATGGCGAATTTAACAACACAATAATACTGCCGGATGACCCAAACTATAAATACTTCTCGCTGGTTCCATTTGATGCTAGTGTAAGCGGTGTTACCATCACAGGTGCCAAATACAGCCTCGACAACGCATCAATTAACCGATCGTCGACACTTTGTATCTCCAATGAGGTTTCTCGTCGTCAAGCTCATATAACGGTCAGAAAAGGCAAGGTTCTGCTTATAAGATCCGGAGAGTAGTTAAAAACCCGCAGGCAAGACAAGAGACTCCACAAATATATGGAGTCTCTGATTATGTTTACTTTTCTTAAGCTACTCTTCTCGGAGTGTCACACCGGTTTTCTTCTCCAGCACCTTGAGAATTCCCTTGGTCTTCTTCTCAATTTGCTTTGAGGTCATAGTGCTGTCCTCATTTCCGATTTTGATACGAATCATGATAGATTTCTTACCCTCCGGAATCTGCGAACCCCTGTATTCCTCAACAAAGGCAACTTCCTTTGCCATGTACTTGATAGCCTCGTAGATATCTTCCCATTTTACATCCTCATCTGCGAGAAGCGATAAATCCTCCTCAACAAGCGGAAACTGTGGCAGATACTCAAATTCATTTGTCCTAGAACTAAATGGAGCAAGTTTGTTGACATCTATCTCAAATATCGCTATGTTGGATCTCTTAACGCCCGCCTCCGCCAAAGTTGCTACGGAAACGAGACCAAGCGAGCCGATGACATCCTTCCGTTCATTTACAAGATTGAGGTATACATCGGAATCAGCCCACGATGGTTTCTCTACCTGCTTAAACTTATAACCATTCATATGGCAATATCTGGGTAACGACTCAACAACACCCTTTGCCTCAAAGAATATATCCTTGGCATCCTTGCCAACAACTGCACCCGTAAGCATCAGCTTGTGAATTGGGAGCGTCTCATCCTCTGAAGATGGGTGAAACTCTCCCTGCTCAAATACTTCAGCGACCTCGAAAATCTTGAAACTGTCGTAATATCTCAAGTTCTTGACAATTGCCTCCAGCGCACCCGGTACCAGAGACTGCCTCAAAGTTGCGAGCTCCGGAGCCGGTGGAGTTGCAAGCCTAACACCGCCTGACATGTCAATCTTGGCTGACTTGATGTATTTCTCATCTATCCAAGGATAAGTGAATATCTCATTGAATCCACATCTAAACGCGAGATGCTCTCTTACTTTCCTGTTGAGATCATACTTAATCTGATGAACCGCATTCTCAAAGTTTATCGGTAACGGCTTAACCTTGAAATTTTCATACCCCACAAGTCTGGCAATCTCACCCAGCACGTCGTCTCTCATCGAGATATCTCCGGTCGAACGCCATGTCGGCGCAACTGTATGATATACGCCGTTCTCAAACTTAACCTCAAAGCCCAGACGCTCCAGCGTGTCCGCTACCTCCGACTCCTCCAGAACCTTGCCGAGTCTTGTGTCCAGAAAGGCCTTGGTGATATCAACCTCAGTTCTCTTGGTTGCAACCGGGTTCACGTCTGCATATGCTGTGAACTCCGCCTCAGGAAACAGCTCCTTGAACAGCTTCATACTGAGCGACAAGCCTTGCTCAACTCTCTCGGTATCGATTCCCTTTTCATATCGTATGGATGAGTCAGTCTTTTCATCAAAACGCTTACCCGTATTTCTAATCGTTACGGCAGCGAAGTTAGCAACCTCAAGCACAACATCAACTGTGTCATCGAGAATTGAATCCTTCTTACCGCCTCTGATACCTGCGAGTGCCATTGGGCCCTCAGCATCGCAGATAACGAGATCCTGCTCTGTAAGATCGATATTTGCACCGTCAAGCAGCTCTAGCTTTTCATCAGTCTTAGCATCGCGAATTATGATTTTCTCGCCCTTAACATGTGTTCTGTCAAATGCATGTGTCGGCTGACCAACACTCAGCATTACGTAATTCGTAATGTCTACGATTGCGTTGATAGGTCTCATACCACCGTTGATAATCGCAGCCTTCATCCAGGTTGGTGACTCCTTGACCGATAGATTTCTAATCTCAAGTGCAGCATATCTATAGCACTTCTCAGCATTGATAATCTCTACGTCATAGTCCTTAAGACCTGTTGGAGCGTCAAACTCGTCCAAAAGCTTAAGCGGCAACTTATATATTGCCGCCAGCTCTCTAGCGATTCCATAATGTCCCCAGAGATCGGGTCTATTTGTAAGCGACTTATTATCAATCTCGAGAACCGTATCATTCATGCCGATGATATCGGCGATATTCTGTCCTGGAGCAGCATCAACATCTCCGAGATCGACGATAACAGTTGGATCATCTGTTGGATAGAAATCACCCAGATACACCTCTTCAGCTCCGCAAATCATCCCATAGGATGCAACTCCACGCATCTTAGTCTCTTTGATCTTCATAAGCTCGCTCTCACCGTGCCAATATACCTCGGCTCCCGGCTTTGATACTACGACCTTCTCTCCTGAGTATAGGTTCGAACCGCCACATACGATTTGCACGTCCTCAGTCTCGCCGATATTAACTAAACACACTTTCAGCTTATCAGCGTTTGGATGTGCTTCCACGGAGGTAATCTGACCAACGACAATGTCGTGAAACTTTGCAGCCGTATCCACAACAGCTTCAACCTCAACCGTTCTCATAGTCAGGTCATATGCAATCTGTGCATTGGTTAAATCCGCAGGAATATCAATGTATTTCTTTACCCAATTTAGTGAAACCTTCATTACAACCTCCTACTTGAACTGCTTTAAAAATCTAAGATCAGCGCTGTGGAATAATCTTACGTCATCAACTCCATAACGCATCATTACGAGTCTGTCCAGACCGATGTTTGTGTAGAATCCGGTCCATACGTCAGGATCCAGGTTAGCAGCTCGTAGTACATTGGGATGAATTACGCCACCCGGCATAACCTCAATCCAGCCGTTCTGATTGCACACCCTGCAGCCCTTACCGCCGCAAACGAGGCATTCCATGTCAATCTCATATCCGGGCTCAGTAAACGGGAAGAAGCCTTCACGCATGCGCACGTTGATTTTTCTTCCAAATACCTTTTCGAGAATAGTCTCAATCATTACCTTTCCGGAAGAAAATGACAGATCCTTATCTACGATTAGCGCTTCATACTGAAAAAAAGCCCTCTCGTGTCTTGCATCTGTGTTCTCATTTCTGTAGACACGACCCGGGTACACAAATCTCGCAGGTGCTCCAGCCTCAAGCAAGTGTCTAACTGAAGCGCCTGTGAGGTGAGGTCTCATGCAAAGTCTATCTGCTCCACTCTTATCCTCGGTACCCTCAATCCAGTATGTATCCATCATCTGCCTTGCCGGATGATCAGCCGGGAAGTTCAGATTATCAAAAGCATACTTCTCACTGCTTATATCATTCTCACTAAATATCTCAAAGCCCAAGGAGAGAAAGGCATCGTTGAGATCGTAGCACATCTGAGTAATTGGATGAAGTGCACCACCATGAATTGGGGTACCTGGCAGAGTGAGATCAATCTTCTCATCGAGAACAGACTCAGTTGCAACTAACTGATCCTCTCTCTCTTTGATTTTTTCAGCAAAAAAGTTCTTGATATCATTTGCCTTCATTCCGACGGATTTTCTCATCTCCGGCTCAAGCTTGCCCAGGTTCTTGAGCACGTCAGTCAGCGCACTCTTCTTACCTGTCAGTTCCCTGCGAACCTCATGTAATTTTTCAACATTTCCGGCATTTTCAATGCTCAAAAGTCCCTTTTCACGAATTTCTTCTAGCCTATTCTGCATTACTTAAACCCTCCTTGTAAGCATGCTATCTTAAAATATACCCAAATAGTTTATCATTTTTTGTTGTTATATTCAACAATTGAGCTTCTTCGAATCCGTGTAAATTTCAGTATTTCCAATAAAATCCCTCTCACACACCTCATATTTACGACGAGTCGGAACACCATAAAACTCGGTGTTGATTTTAGAATTGAAAAAAGACATGCAATATCGCATGCCTTTGAATTTATAAATCTGCCTCTAACTTACTTAATTCTAGAATAAAATTCCACCGAACTGTACGAATACAGGAGCAAATACAAGCGAAACAATTGTCATCAGTTTGATGAGGATGTTGATCGATGGACCGGAGGTATCCTTGAACGGATCACCCACCGTATCACCAACGACTGCCGCCTTATGAGTCTCGCTTCCCTTGCCGCCGTAAGCTCCACTTTCAACGTACTTCTTAGCGTTATCCCAGGCACCACCTGCATTAGCCATCATAATAGCCAGCAGAACACCCGATGCAAGCGATCCGGCAAGCATTCCACCAAGAGCCTCTGTACCAAGCAGCAGACCGATCAGCAGTGGAGCAACGATTGCGAGTAGTCCGGGAGCGATCATCTCGTGAAGAGCAGCGCCCGTGGAGATATGTACACATCTTGCATAGTCTGGCTTAGATGTTCCCTCCATAATGCCCTTGTTCTCACGGAACTGACGCCTAACCTCTTCAATCATCTCGTTAGCAGCCTTACCTACTGAGTTCATAGTCATAGCCGAGAAGAGGAATGGAAGCATAGCTCCGATAAATAAACCAACGATTACTAGCGGATTGAGTAAGCTGATCTGACTAAGCTTAGCTGATACAGCGAATGCTGCGAAAAGAGCTAGTGACGTAAGAGCAGCTGATCCGATAGCAAATCCCTTTCCGATAGCCGCTGTTGTGTTACCAACAGAGTCAAGTGTATCGGTAATATCTCTTACTCCCTCAGGAAGCTCAGACATCTCAGCTATACCACCGGCGTTATCAGATACCGGACCATAAGCGTCAACGGCTACTGTCATGCCTGTTGTAGAAAGCATACCTACAGCAGCAAGCGCAATTCCATATAGACCAGCAAAGTTGTAAGCAACGATGATACCAACGCAGATAAATAGGATTGGCCAAAATGTTGAGCTCATTCCTACACCGAGACCACTGATGATTGTTGTAGCTGCACCGGTCTGTGACTGTTCAGCAATCTTCTTAACGAACTTATAAGAATCTGAAGTATATATCTCGGTAATTGCACCTATGATGACTCCTACTAGAAGACCCGCGATAATAGCATACGCATATGTGAGAGACCCAAGAAGCTTACTACTTAGAACCAAAGCGCATACAATTACGATTGCACTGCTCACATATGTTCCAACGTTTAGCGACTTGGCAGGGTTCACATTAGCGTTACCTCTTACACAAAGCACACCGATTACAGATGCAATAATACCTACAGCAGTGATTAACAGTGGGAAAATAGCAGCAGTTTCCTCTGTAAAGGTTCCACTTACACCGGAAGCATTAACAGCTACAGCTGCAAGCGTTACAGCGGAGATGATCGATCCGACATATGACTCAAACAGGTCGGAACCCATGCCGGCAACATCTCCTACGTTATCTCCTACATTATCAGCGATAACAGCAGGATTTCTAGGATCATCCTCAGGGATACCGGCCTCAACCTTTCCTACAAGGTCAGCGCCAACATCAGCCGCCTTAGTATATATACCGCCGCCTACACGTCCAAATAACGCCATCGAAGAAGCACCAAGTCCGAAACTTGTTATGCACTGCATGACTGTCGCCAGGTCGAGTACAACAACTACAACACCTAGACCGAAAAGTCCAAGGCCGGCAACGCAAAGTCCCATAACCGCACCACTTCTGAATGCAATCTTAAGTGCCTTTGGCATTCCTGATTCCATTGCCGCATTGGCAGTTCTAACATTACCCTTTGTAGCAACATTCATTCCGAAAAAGCCTGCCAATACGGATAACAACGCTCCGCATACGTACAGAACTGCAGATGTCCAGTTAATTGCCAGACCAACAAGCACAAATAGAGCAACGATAACAACAGCCATTGTTCTGTACTCTCTCTTAAGGAACGCCAGCGCACCCTCTCTGATGTAACCGGATATTTCCTTCATTCTGTCAGTACCTTCCGGCGCCTTACCCACCCAAGAAGCAAGCGCAAAAGCTACGAGCAGACCGATCAATGCCGCAACAGGAACCATCCACTTAATCGCCATAATAAACCTCCTTGAAATTAGAAAATAATCATTTTCATATTTCGAAAATAAAATATAAATATATTAAAGATATACAGAGGTGCATCACCCTTACCTCTGTATATCAACATGAACAATTTTATAATAAACTGTGTATTTTTACAAATACTAATTGAAAATTGCTACGATGACTAATGAAACAACGATATAAATAATTGATACTATTGTTGTAATTTTAGACAGAATTGCATCGTATCCGTTGCTCTTTTTCTTCCCGAAAAGCTGCTCAGCTCCTCCAGCTATTGATCCCGAAAGCCCATCGCTCTTACTAGACTGCAGCAAAATGCTGAGAATCAGAATCACGCTAGTCACAAGCAAAATTACCATTAATGCTGTGTGCATAAACTCCTCCACGTAAATTATCAAGATATAATCTGTGTTAAACTAATTCAGTTTAACATGCAAAACACACAAAGTCAATGACTCCGGGGACTCTGCATTAGCAAGATTTCCGGGGACTCTACATTAGTAATATTCAGTATGTAAGCTTCAGTATGATTCATGTATTTAAAAGCATTCCTATACATATATGTGCAATGTTTAACTTAAAAGACCTCATTTATGATTAAACAAGGTCTTATGTAATTCATCAGATATTAATTTAGCACAAATGCTTTAAACATACTGTGCAAGCAGATTCTTAAGTGCCGACGAACTGCTGGAATGAACCCATGCAACTTCTACGTTCTTTCGCTTAGCTTCTGCTACTGCGGTATTCATCATCTTGTGCGAAACTGTATTTGTAAACATCACCAATAAATCCGGACAGCCGATCTTCTTACCCACATTTCCACGTTCCTTGGTAAACACCTTGGCTTTACATCCATGCTTCTTACATATCTCCTTGTACTGGCATTCCATACACTCATTTCCACCTACTATAACAATACTCATAATTACCTCCGTTAAGCACAAACAGTCAACTTTTCTATGTCACCGTTTTCCCTGAATAATCTCATATAGAGAAGCTCGCAGCGTCTGTACTTTGCAAAAAGACCCATCGCTTTTTCAACATCTCCGTACACCTTCCATTGACCACACGCCTTGCAGTTGCTACCACAGTGCTCTATAAAGCCAATCACATCTTCCAACGGGTAACCCAGAAATATGCCGATCTCATGAGGGAAACTGCCGCATACGCCTAATCTGCTTCTGAGCCTATTTATTGAGCAGTTAATGTCGGCTCCCTCATATCCAAACTTTTGCATTAAGCTCTCTATGCGATGTTCAGAAAGCCTGTGCTTAAGCTCTTTCGGACGATACACATATATCAAGGCTCTTGTTCCATTATCTTGAAGAACACCTACTCTTACCCCTTTCCTGTTGAGCAGGTCATTGATACAAGCAAGTTCATCGGTAAAGGTGTCGAAAGAATCATAACTATAACCAAACATACTGCCTATTTTCAACCTAGCCAAAGTAGGCGCACAATACTGAACAATCTTGTCCTGTAACATCCTCTTCTCCACTCACATGTAGTGTAAAACATAAACTATATACTTATCTGACTTTATACTGCAAATTGTGTAAAATAGTTAATGGCTTTGATTAGATACCGACTGGCTAATTTAGACAGATACTTAATTGTTTAGTCACACAAACAATAGTCTAACAGCCAGAAACCAACCAGCCACTTAGTTAGATAACTCTAACTAGCATTTCCTTAAAAAGGTCTCTTGATTAGAGGCCTTTAACTATATATAAAGTATCACACGAATATATTAACAGTCAAGTGAAAAATTACAAATTATCGCCCCTCTTCTATTCGGTTATCCAATCTTTTCTGACATTGCTCTGCTTATATACTTTTCACAAATGCTCCTTGCTCGATATAAATCATTTTTAGAGAGCTCAGCTTTAATTAACTCAAAACAATTAACTGCTTTTTTCTTATTTTGCGGTACAATTTTGTCAATTAACCTGATCAGTTTAACATTAAAGGGCGTCATCGTCGTATCAGGATAAAACAGCAGTCCAACCTGTCCATATTTTGTTCTGTTGTTCGCAGAATACATCAGTTCCGGTTCTATAAGATATCGTTCTGCTCCAATAAGCATCTGACAATTCTGTTCATTTATCATTATCAACGTGACAATCAGCTGCAGTTTGTCCATATCTGACAGTTCTCGAAAGATTAACCTCTTCATATTGCGCTTATCATACGAAAATATATACGTATCTTTCTCGCAAATTATTGACATCCGCAGAAAGGCTGTAGCGTAATTGTTGCACAATATTTCGCTTATGTACCGTGGCATTTTATAATTCGTGATACTTTGTCTGATTTCCTTCTCCATTTTACATCAACCTCCACACTTTGAGCACGGCGTATAACCACGCCGCTCAGCAACCTTCTTGGAAATCTCTATATAATTTCTCTCCATCACTCGACATCCCGGAAGATGGTAACATTCTCCGTCGCTTGGATAATAATAGACCTTCGCTCCAAGCTTTGCTCTTCTGCTTTTACACACGGGGCATGGATCATACTTGCTTTTAATCGAAGCGTCCAAGGATGTTGAGACAGCCTTCGAATGCATGAACGAACAACTTTTATTATGATATTTCTCACCTCTTTTGGGAAAAATATATACCGCTTTGTCGTCGTTTCCCGAGAGCTCATCAACACTCATGTGTGTATCTTCTCGTCTCCTGCCAACGTATGCGCGTGTAACTGTTTTTAATTTATAATTAGCCTTGGCATTCAGACCAATCGGATTCTTGGTGTTAATCATAATGTCAGCGTCAAGTGAGATAATTTCATCAATACCAAGCTGCTGCTTCCTGTATAAAAACGAATTAACGGCAAACCCACCTACCTGAGAATGGCTTCTGTCCAGTTCCCTCTGAATACTATACGGCACCATCACATCAGTCTTTATTACCGAGGCAACAGCAGCAGTCCTCCTTAAACGATTTGCAGATATATAGTTAGCATCCTCAATACAACTATATGCTGAAATAATAGATGACATCACCATAATTGCAATCATAAATATCGGAAGAATCAGTGTTGCCTCAACAATATAACTTCCCCTATTATCTTTGAACATCTTACTTATATGAATCATTAACCTCATACGACTTACCATTAATCTTTAAGTTGAATCTTACCCCACAGTTATACTCATCAAAGTTAAAGTCATCATAATATCTGTACTTCATGTTTATCTGAATTAAATCCATTATTCTTCTTGTCCTTAGATCCTTAGGGATTGTTAACATCATGAACAGTAAATAGTCCTCATAATTCTGACCTTCAAGTTTTTCCGAGTAACCTTCTTGCTTGGATAAATCATGAATCTGTTCCGCATTTTCATTTAGCAACTTACGAGCTTCGTCTCCGAGCTTATCAGTGAGATGACTATCCCTTAACACACCTTCAACTGAGATTTTCCAATCTCCCTTCTTCTTCATAAGCGGAATTCGTTTGTTATCCAGCAGAGCCTTCAAATCTTCATGAGTCTCTAGCGCAGCCCAGCTTTCCATAATCGCCCCCTGCACCACAATTGCACCTGGCCCCGGTGCAATCAATTCAGAAATTGCTGTGATTATTTTCATCTTCTCGGGATCTTTTGATAAAGCTGCCAGATTAAGAGCATTTCTAATTGCAAAGATCTCTCTCTTACAAGCTTCAAAATTCTTATTATCATCTAAGCTACCTTTTACAATATACTCATACTCATTAGCAAAGAAAGTTTCTTTATCTCCTACCGTCTTCAGGTGACTGTTCAGCTTGCTAACGATAAATGACATCTCTGAAACCTTGGATAGGACATCCGGCTTGACCTTATCCGCTGCATTGCTATCACTAAGAAGCCCTGTCAGGCCTTTGATATTTATATGGTTTTTATATCCCCTTGATGGCAACGTATCTATAACTACTTGATTTCCGATAGCTCGATTCCCATATTCGGTTTTATTATTGCCAAATGAGTACGAAATTTTCCTAACAGACCTATTTTTTCCATCTACTATAGATTTAGCCTCTTCTGTTGTCATTGCATTTCGCAGCGATTTTCTAAAGTTATCGAGGTCAGACATGCGATATTCATCAAGATTTGCGCTCGGAACATCTCTACGAATTCGAAGCTTATCTTCAAATGAATATTTAGAATACACACTTAAACGTTTTATAACATCGCAGTCATTTCCCTGAAAAGCCATGATTCCATAATCATCTAAAAGATAACGATCATATTCCGAAAGAATAGCCTTTCCCCACAGTTTACCGTTTACTTCTGCCCAGCTTTCTACTGTACGACTTCTCGCTATATTAATAGCCATTATTATCATGGATATTAGTGCAAGGAAAACAAATGACAGCAACACAATAGTAGATCCGCTCTTATTTCTTAACAGCTTCCTCAATAACACCACCAGCTCTCACTAATTTATCTTCGCATACCGAAAAGCCTGTAACCTCTATAGATTTTCGCAGCAGTCCACCCGCAAGCCCGATATTTGCATATCTAACATCTCTCGATTCACTAATTGTCCTGACTACTGGAGAATTTGTATTATCCCACTTGCCTAGCATTTTTCTATGCATATTAGTTTGGGTAATCAGGCATTCAAGATAAAATGTACATAATCTGATAAGCAACATTATCACAAGAATCACAACCGGCAACACTATGCTTGCTTCAACCATCTGTTCGCCACGTTTATCCCAGTATCTCATCAGAACTTGCTTGCATTAAGTGCCTTGAAAGTCTTGTTGACAAATGATGTAATTTCAGTCTTAAAGATAATTCCTAAAGCAACTGCGATTGCAATCAAAATAGCAACTTGAACAAGTTCCATTCCTTCATTTGATTTGAATAGCCTTTTTATATTTTTCATAACTTTCCTTGTATGATTAGCTCATAGGCTAAATCATACTCTCCTTTCCTTTTTTACTGTCTCCTTTGCACACATCAGGCATCGAGCATGCCTACACAGTTATCCACACTACAACTACCGGTTATTTACTACCTTGTCTTTACATTTTCAACACCTCCCTCTATGTCAAGGCTACATGGTCATAAGTGCCGGCGCCATTGTGATGACAATCAGCAATACAAGCAACATCCCAAGCGGATAAGTCATCTTCGTATCAATCAACTTGCCTTGTTCCCTAGCAATGGTCTTCCTTATATCCCACAGGAATTCACTCTCGCGCTCGAGTTTTTCCTGAATATCACTGCCTCGTTTCTCATTTTCTCTCAAGACAGTCGATATCCTCATCAGTTCTTTCACCGAATACTTGCGTGCCATCTCGGAAAACAACAGAGGAATACTCTGATTCGTAAACTCAGCAACATCAGTCATCTCTACGATGCTTTTTTCAAGCTCTCCCAGCGACTCTCTATGCATCAGAGAATAACCATAGCGTATTTTCCGAAACGCATCACTTAAAATAACACCGGAATTCATCATTAGCAATAACTGATTTGTAAACCTCGGCAGTGCCTTCAGAATTTGGTTTCTCTCTTCATGCCCTCTCCGTTTCATCTTATCGTGCTTGTTTGCAATGACAGCTATAACTAGCACAACATACATAAGCGGTATTGCAATCCAATCACGGTTTGCGCGATTGTCCTTTTTCCAGATAACTATGCTGCCATCATCAAGCTTTGTTGGAAGCACAATTCGTTTTTCTGTTTTCTCCTCAATTTGACTTACTGCAATTCCAAGACTTGCGTTCATTTCAGCCTCGATGTCTTTTGATTCATCACCACCCGATTGCCTAGGACTATCGTTAGCATGTCGTTTGAGCTTTACATTTTGGCTCATGCTCTTGTCACCACGATGAACCTCCGCTATCAGGTCATATTCTTCAAAAACTCCCTCACGTACGTGCTCAATTCCGACTACATGACCTCTTTTATCAACAATATATTTACCACCTAACTTTGGTTTAACAAGTATTATAAGTAAAAAAATGAACGCCACAGCTGATATTTTAAACAGTTGCTTATTCAAATCTTTATCAAAAACTTCTTTTAAATCCACCTTCACCTTTTATCACCACACATTAATAATTAATCGCAATTTGCACTATGACTAAATTTCCACACTTGTAATTTTTTGCATTACTGAGTATATGAAGACATTGGCTGCTACAACGATGGTCATGATTAATCTCCCAACCAAACTTTCATACAGAGGAGATATATAATCTGGTGAAAAAATATTCAGAAACAAAATCACCAGAAAAGGCATAATAAATAAAATCATACTCTCATTTTTCTTTCTGTTTGCCATCGCTCTAATTTCATTTTCTATAGTCATCTTATCTATAATCACACTCGCCGCTTTATTCAAAGCATCAATCAAACTTGCTCCCGTCGTCTTACAAGTAGAATATATTATTGCGAAATCGATAATATCTTCAGATCCCGTTCTTTCCGCAAACTCTTTAAGTACTGCAACATCCTCCTCATTTCCGGCATCCATTCTCTTATACATTCTCTTAAGTTCATTTCCCAGTATTGACTTCTCACCATATATTCCCTCTATCCCAGGAATAGATTCTCCTATTGAATCTCTCATTCCTCTGCCGGCTCCAATTGCAGTGGAAAGAATAAATAAAAAGTCCTTGAACTGTTCTGATAATGCACGTTTTCGCCTTTCAAGCATAACGTTTGAGTATATGCCCAATATCTTTTTGTAAAATAAAAGCAGGACAAAGCTAAATGCAAGGTTATGGTACAGGAGCATAGACAATACGAATCCAGTTGCAATAATCGATACAACAATTAACCTCTTTTCCCCGGTACTAGCTACATATTGGTCATACATGATTGACTGTTCTAAATAACCGGATTTTTTATCTCGGCAGACTGTTTCCAAACAAATACCCTTGTTCTTTCTGCTAATACAGTTGATTTTCATTTATTTTGTCCCTTTTCTTACTATTTTTAAAACATATGCCTTAAAGTATTTTCCTCTTTCAATCAAATCAACTTTATGAGGCAACACTTATTAACCAATCAAAATAATCCCTGTACCTAGATACCATTAGGAACCGATAAACCGCATTGCCTAAATTTTTCTCTGTTTATCATCCTATTTCCTGTACTAGCAATCCTTCCATCACTTCCGGTTGAATACAAATAATTAAGTTCATATTCAGTCCCCGAGAAGCCAACCATTTCTGCAATTTCTACCAATCGCCGTTTACCGTCACTGTCTCGGCGGAGATGTACGAAAATATCAATTGCATTTGAAATCTGACTCTTTATAGAATAAATAGGTATTTGTGTGTCCATTAAATACATGGTCTCAAGCCTGTTTAACATACCCTTTATAGAGTTTCCATGACCTGTAGACATGCTTCCGTCGTGTCCAGTTGACATTGCCTGAATCATATCTATCACTTCCCGTCCTCTAACCTCCCCAACAATAATTCGGTCAGGGCGCATTCGCAAGCTAGTCTTTATTAGCATCTCCATACTAACCCGTCCTTTACCTATTGAATTTGCATTCCTGCATTCCATATGAACAATATTATCAATTTGACTGACCTTGAGCTCTGCAGAATCCTCAATTATTATGACTCGCTCCTCCGTATTAATTGCAGAAGACAGAGCATTGAGGAATGTCGTCTTACCGGAAGAGGTTCCTCCGCTAATAAAAATATTGTATTTTGCAGCTACAAGTGCCGATAAAAGTTCTGAACACTCCACAGGCAATGTACCATTTTCGATTAGATCCTCTAATGTTATTTCCTCATTTGAAAACTTCCGTATAGTAAGAATAGGTCCATTAAGCGCAACATTTTGCAGTACCCCATTCACACGATATCCGCTCTCAAGTCTTGCATCCACAATTGGATTTGCCTCGTTAACCTCACGATGAACATCTGATGCAAACATTCTAATTAAGCTTTCCAGCTCACCAGGTGAATAAAAAGCATTATCAACTTCTAATACATGCTTGTTCTTTTCGACGAAAATATGATCAGCTCCATTCACCATAATTTCGTTGATTTTCGGATCATCCAAATACTGTTTCAAAATACTGTATTTGCTTGCAACTCTAAGATATATCGCATCAATAATATCAAGCAGTTCACCATATTCGATCTTACAAATATATTCTTCACTGAAAACCACTTCTTCGACCAATGTCAGCAGCTCTTTATTTGAAGGTTCATGCTCATAGTGTGACAAAATACCTTTAAGCTTATTTGTTGCCACCTCAACCAAATTTGAATATTTTAATACTGTCAATTTCATTCTTCCCATTGCTTCACCTATTTCGAAAGAATATCATCAATTATTTCATTCATCCTAATCTCTAAAGCACTGCCTTCAACCTCAGGATTAATTGCGGTTATATCTGATAAGCCCAGTTCTTCAGCGAAGGGAGAATTATCCTTACTAAAATCAGGGCTGCTAGTTACGACAACAATCTGATTCATGTGTT
Organism: Mogibacterium sp. CM50; assembly: GCF_000293155.1. Classification (NCBI taxonomy): domain Bacteria; kingdom Bacillati; phylum Bacillota; class Clostridia; order Peptostreptococcales; family Anaerovoracaceae; genus Mogibacterium; species Mogibacterium sp. CM50. The sequence continues at coordinate 34,035 of NZ_ALNL01000036.1, forward strand.
TCAAGACGTTAAGATTCCTGTTAGAAAAACATCTTGAAACGTCAAAAATAATTACATCAAAGAAATTCTGTGTAACATATCTGATTAGCTTTTCGAAGATGTCATCTCGCATTTCAGAAATTGGATTAATAATCCTTGATGACTCCAATCTATACACCCCAAACGAGTCTGTGTAGAAGAATGAGTCGATGGGAATTTCCATGCCCCTATCAATGGAGTAAATAAGTCTCTTCAGCAGACTCTCGTCTACATGTCTGTAAGATGCATTTTGACAATAATCAGACATAAATTTGAGAGAAAGAACCAGCAGATTAACTCCGCAGCGATAAACCAAAAGTTTTGCTAATTCATCAATTAAAGTTGACTTATACACATCATTAGAAAAACAAAAGCCAATTTTAATGCAATTTGAACTTTTAATACCGGAATCACCGGTTAATGTATAATAACAAACCTTTAGCTTGGAAATTAAATCATCAAACCTCTGATACTTAAAAAGTCTAAACGGTCCAGCCGAGTAATCCTCACCGGCTTTGCCTTCCACAAGCATACATACCGAGCTTAAACTTAAATTAGGGTACTGATGAGATAACGAGTCTATCGAAAAATCGGTTATAAGCATTTCCCCATTCCTGATTAACCCATCAAAACCAAGATCAATAAATATATCCTTCTCAGCCTTACTTGCCATATCAATGAAAGATGTTAGATAATCTTTATCATTCAGCAACACACGAACTCTCATCATTCACCTCTTAAGAAACAGTTACAACAAATGGAGTAGCTCAGAACAATCAATGTTCCTTACAAATGAATGATAGCATTAATAAAATTCCCCTTCAGCACACACTTCGCATCTGAATAGTGTTTATTTGATGATGGGAGTTACTATATAGCAGGTTCACTGTATCACAGTATGCGGTTAATCCTTTATTAAAATTACCGACACATTCTAACTTTCTCAAGCTCGATTAATGAACAAGAAAATAATAATAAAGAAAATAATACAAAAAAGACTTACAACAATGCAAGTCTTAAATGGTGCGCTTGGAGGGACTCGAACCCCCACGGTCGCCCGCCAGAACCTAAATCTGGTGCGTCTGCCAGTTCCGCCACAAGCGCTTATATTTGATATTTTAACATGGTGACCCCACCGGGAATCGAACCCGGGTTACCGCCGTGAAAGGGCGATGTCTTAACCGCTTGACCATGGGGCCTTATTAAAAAAACCGGCGACGTCCTAATTTCCCAGGCAGCTTCCCACCAAGTATCTTCAGCGCTAAAGAGCTTAACTTCTGTGTTCGGGATGGGAACAGGTGTTACCTCTCTGCTATTGTCACCGGATTCGTAAATCGCTCTCGCAATCTACCTTCATATTCTTCGCAGTAAGATGTATCTCTATCATCTTCTACTCTTTTGAGAGCTGTACCCTCAAAATTGAATAACCACCTCGTGCTCAAACCCATTTGGTCAAGTGCTCGACCTATTAGTATCAGTCAGCTAAATACGTTGCCGTACTTACACCTCTGACCTATCAACGTGATAGTCTCTCACGGGTCTTACCTTTCGGAGGAAATCTTATCTTGAGGGGGGCTTCGCACTTAGATGCTTTCAGCGCTTATCCCTTCCATACGTAGCTACCCGGCTATGCCCTTGGCAGAACAACCGGTACACCAGAGGTATGTCCATCCCGGTCCTCTCGTACTAAGGATAGCTCCTCTCAAATTTCCAACGCCCACAGCGGATAGGGACCGAACTGTCTCACGACGTTCTGAACCCAGCTCGCGTACCTCTTTAATGGGCGAACAGCCCAACCCTTGGGACCTACTTCAGCCCCAGGATGAGACGAGCCGACATCGAGGTGCCAAACACCCCCGTCGATGTGAACTCTTGGGGGGTATAAGCCTGTTATCCCCGGGGTAGCTTTTATCCGTTGAGCGATGGCCCTTCCACTCGGAACCACCGGATCACTAAGCCCGACTTTCGTCCCTGCTCGACCTGTTTGTCTCGCAGTCAAGCTCCCTTTTGCCTTTGCACTCTTCGCGCGATTTCCGTCCGCGCTGAGGGAACCTTTGGGCGCCTCCGTTACTCTTTAGGAGGCGACCGCCCCAGTCAAACTGCCCACCTGACACTGTCCCTGTACCGGTTCACGGTACTAGGTTAGATTTCCAACATTACAAGGGTGGTATCCCAACGGTGACTCCTTCAACACTGGCGTGCTGAATTCTTCGTCTCCCACCTATCCTGTACATGCAATGCCGAAAATCAATATCAAGCTACAGTAAAGCTCCACGGGGTCTTTCCGTCCTGCTGCGGGTAACCGGCATCTTTACCGGTACTTCAATTTCACCGAGCCTATTGTTGAGACAGTGTCCAGATCATTACGCCTTTCGTGCGGGTCGGAACTTACCCGACAAGGAATTTCGCTACCTTAGGACCGTTATAGTTACGGCCGCCGTTTACTGGGGCTTAAGTTCTGTGCTTCGGTTGCCCTAACACTTCCCCTTAACCTTCCAGCACCGGGCAGGCGTCAGCCCCTATACATCAGCTTTCGCTTTAGCAGAGACCTGTGTTTTTGGTAAACAGTTGCCTGGACCTCTTCACTGCGGCCCACTCACGTGGGCACCCCTTCTCCCGAAGTTACGGGGTTATTTTGCCGAGTTCCTTAACAATAGTTCGCTCGCTCACCTTAGGATTCTCTCCTCATCTACCTGTGTCGGTTTGCGGTACGGGCACCTTGGATCTCATTAGCGGCTTTTCTTGACAGCGTGAAATCGATTGCTACCGGTCTTAGACCACCCCATCACAGCTCAACCTTTCAGAAAGCGGATTTCCCTACTTTCAAGCCTCACTGCTTGGACACGCTCAACCAACGGCGTGCTCAATCTATCCTTCTGTGTCCCCACTTCATTCAAACAATCCTCGGTGGTACAGGAATATCAACCTGTTATCCATCGCCTACAGCTTTCGCTCTCGGCTTAGGCCCCGACTTACCCTGAGAGGACGAACCTTCCTCAGGAAACCTTAGATTTTCGGCGGACGGGATTCTCACCCGCCTTACGCTACTCATGCCAACATTCTCTCTTCTATACTGTCCAGATTTGCTTACGCGCCTCCTTCTTCCTGTATAGAATGCTCCTCTACCAATTAGTTCCCTAATTCCAAAGCTTCGGTGGTAAGTTTCAGCCCCGTTTATCTTCGGCGCAGGATCACTCGACTAGTGAGCTATTACGCACTCTTTAAATGTATGGCTGCTTCTAAGCCAACATCCTAGCTGTTTGTGCAATCCCACATCCTTTTCCACTTAACTTACTCTTTGGGACCTTAGCTGTTGATCTGGGCTGTTTCCCTTTCGACCATGGAACTTATCTCTCATAGTCTGACTCCCAAGTATGATACTGCGGTATTCGGAGTTTGATAGTTGTTGGTAACCGGTGAAGGCCCCGCGAACAGTCAGTGCTCTACCCCCGTGTATCTCTTCCTTGAGGCTAGCCCTAAAGCTATTTCGAGGAGAACCAGCTATATCCGAGTTCGATTGGAATTTCACCGCTATCCACAAGTCATCCTAACCTTTTTCAACAGATATAGGTTCGGTCCTCCATAACCTTTTACGGTTACTTCAACCTGCTCATGGATAGGTCACCCGGTTTCGGGTCTACAGCATGTAACTCTCGCCCTATTAAGACTCGATTTCTCTACGGCTCCGTTCCTCCAGAAACTTAACCTCGCTACATACCATAACTCGTTGGCCCGTTCTACAAAAAGTACTAGGTCACTTGCGCTCCCTATGCTTGTAAGCATCAGGTTTCAGATTCTATTTCACTCCCCTCCCGGGGTTCTTTTCACCTTTCCCTCACGGTACTATTCGCTATCGGTCACTGGGTAGTATTTAGGCTTGGAGGGTGGTCCCTCCTGCTTCAGACCGGGTTCCACGTGTCCGGTCCTACTCCGGTGCCACCTATGCGTCTTCTGCTTCGCCTACAGGAGTTTTACCTTCTTCGCTTGAGCTTTCCAGCTCTATTCGGCTCGCATAACCTCGTCAATGTCGGTGGTCCACAACCCCGAATTGTAAACAATCCGGTTTGGCCTCTTTCCCTTTCGCTCGCCGCTACTCAGAAAATCGATTTTTCTTTCTCTTCCTGGGGCTACTTAGATGTTTCAGTTCACCCCGTTCCCCTCATTAAGCTATGTATTCACTTAATGATACATACGCATTACCGTATGTGGGTTCCCCCATTCGGAAATCTGCGGGTATATCGGATATGTGCTCCTTACCGCAGCTTATCGCAGCTTATCACGTCCTTCGTCGGCTCCCAGTGCCAAGGCATCCACCCGATGCTCTTTGTACTTGACCATTTCACTTCTCTCGAAGTGTTCTCTCGCCTAGTTAGCGTTAACTAGGTCTTATTCACTATTGTAATTTCTCTCAGTGAATTCTGGTTTCTCTCAACAAATAGTACTTCCTGAAATCGTTACCCTCTTGTCCTTCTCTTTCCTCCGCTTCCCTCTTCTGAGTTTAGCTGAGAAATTCGCTTCACAAGTTTTGAATCTCATTC
>NZ_ALNL01000037.1:0-4883 GCF_000293155.1 Mogibacterium sp. CM50
GGGAAAACGAGCTTTCAAGGATTGCAAAAGGAGAAGCGGATGCGGACAGCTTTATGAAAAAGATTGAAGCACTTACAAAAGAGCTTATAAAAAATGCGGACGCTGAAAAAGTAAAAGCAGAACTTTTCAAGCAGGAAAAAACCGTAATCGGCTTATGCCCGCGCTGCCAAAGTCCCGTTTATGAGGGAAAGAAGAACTATTATTGCAGTAACAGGGATTGCCGCTTTTCTATGTGGAAGAATGACCGCTTCTTTGAAGATAGGAAAATCGTATTTACCCCAAAGATTGCATCCACACTTCTAAAAGATAAAAAAGTAAAGGTAAAGAATATCTACTCTCATAAAACAGATAAAACCTATGACGGAAATGTGGTTCTTTGTGATACCGGAGATAAGTATGTGAACTACCATATTGAGATAGAGAGGAAGAAAAAAGAAGAATAGCAAGCATAGGAAAGGGGTACCCTTTCCGTAAAAAAAACTCCGTTTCCAAAGATATGAAAGCGGAGATTTTTGCTTGCTGGGATAGTCCCAGACCCTTAGAAATCGAAAGGAGAAAAATTTATGCCATATATGGAACAAACGGAAGAAATAAAAGAGGTTTCCCCCATTGTCCTGACCTCTGAAAATCAAAAGGACAGACTAAAGGAAATCACGGATCGTTTGGAGCAAGGGATTTTAGAAGTCTTTGAAAGCGAAAGGTACAAGGAATATCTTCGCGTCATGTCAAAGTTTCATCATTACAGCTTTAATAATACCATGCTAATTGCACTGCAAAAGCCCGACGCTTCCCTGATTGCAGGCTTTAGTGCATGGAAAAACAGCCACGGAAGAACGGTCAAAAAAGGAGAAAAAGGAATCCGCATCATCGCCCCTGCACCCTTTAAGGTAAAGCAGGAAATGGAAAAGCTTGATCCGAAAACAAATATGCCCCTTATCGGAGCGGACGGAAAGGCAGTTACCGAAGAAAGGGAAATTACCATTCCTGCCCACAAGGTGGTATCTGTCTTTGATGTATCACAGACGGAGGGAAAAGAAATACCCTCTATCGGAGTAGATGAGCTGACAGGCGATGTGTCGCAGTATGAGGACTTCTTTACGGCACTAAAAAAGGCTTCTCCCGTTCCGATTGCTCTTGAACATATCGAGGGAAGCGCTCACGGCTACTATCACCTTGCGGAAAAAAGAATTGCGATTGACAATAACATGAGCGAGTTGCAAACATTAAAAACCGCCATTCACGAAATCGCCCATGCAAAGCTGCATGACATTGACCTGAATGCACCGAAAGAGGAAAAAGAAAATCGCCCGAACCAGCGTACTCGTGAGGTTGAGGCGGAAAGCGTCGCCTATACCGTATGCCGGCACTACGGACTTGATACTTCCGACTATTCTTTCGGATATGTTGCAGGCTGGAGCAGCGGAAAGGAGTTGTACGAATTAAAAGGCTCTCTTGAAACCATCCGCCTTGCCGCATCGGAGCTGATCGACAGTATAGACGGGCATTTCAAGGAGCTTCAAAGGGAAAGAGAAAATGAGCTTTCAGAAAAAGAAACAGAATTGCCTTTGCAGGAAGAAAAACAGGAAGCGGCCTACCTGCTTGAAAACGGAAGCTATCTCTATATTCAGACCTACGAAACAGGCTATGACTATACTCTGTATCAGCCTGACTTTACAGACCTTGATGGCGGACAGCTTGATAATCCGGAAATCTCTATTGAAAAAGCTCGTGATGAAATCCTAAAAATGCACGAGCTTTCAGGGCAAGACTTAAAGGAAATCTCCATAGATGATTTTGAAAAGATGCAGGAAGAAGCTTCACAGGAAAAGGAAGCCGGAATACAGGTAAAGTATTATCCTATCAATGAAGCTGCGGCAAAAAGAGCAAAGGAAATGAACAGCTTTTCGGACTATACGCCGGGAAGCGCAACCCTTGAATACAAAAGCCTTGTGGATCAGGCAGCGGAAATTGCTGAAAATCAGAAAAAGAGAGTGGATCCGTCCTTTCATGGTAAAATCGATGCCTTGCTTGATACCTATTCTAAAAAACTTGCGGCAAATATGAATAACGGTTTTGCCATCGATTCCCGTGTTCCCTCTGTACTGATTGCGGGAGGCTCCAACTTTCCTACGAGAAAAAAGGAAAAACAAAACGCCGCCCGTGATAAAAATTATGGAGAATGGAAAGATATTCAAGGACTTCTTGAAAAAATCAGAAGCACCGGAATGGGCGGAATCAGTGCAGACGATCCGGACGCCGTAAAGAAATTAACTGCAAAGCTTGAGAAGCTGACAAAGACGCAGGAAACCATGAAGGCGGTCAATGCCTACTACCGAAAGCATAAAAGCCTTAAGGGCTGCCCGGAGCTTGACAGTGAGGCAATCGAAAAGCTAAAGAAAAGAATGGAAATCAGAGGCATTCAGGACAAGCCCTATCCGTCATGGGCACTTTCCAATAACAATGCAGAAATCAGAAGAATTAAAGAGCGTATTCAAAGCCTTTCCGTAAATAAGGAAGAACTTTACACAGGCTGGGAGTTTGCCGGAGGCAGAGCTGAAATCAATGTAAAGGATAACCGCTTGCAGCTTTTCTTTGACGATAAGCCGGACGGCAAAATCAGAGATGAATTAAAGGCAAACGGCTTTCGTTGGTCGCCGAAAGCTTCTGCGTGGCAAAGACAGCTTAATTCCAATGCAATCTATGCGGCGGATGCTGTCAGCAGCATAAAGCCCCTTTCGGGAGAACGCGTAATAGAGCTTCAAAGAAATTTCAGAAAGGAAGAAAGAAAAGAAGCACAGCCGGAATATATCTATAAGGCACAGGAGGAAGTTGCTGAAAAAGATACCTTTCAGATCTATCAGCTAAAGAGAGGCGAAAATACAAGAGAGCTTCAATTTGAATCCTACGACCGCTTAAAAGAATCGAGGCAGACACTTAATCCGGATAACTATGTCAAGGTTTATGAGGCGGAGCTTACAAAAGGACTTTCTCTTGAAGATATTTACACCCGCTTTAATATTGATCATCCAAAGGATTTTTACGGACATAGCCTTTCCGTTTCCGATGTGATCGTGCTTCATAAGGACGGAAAGGACAGCGCCCACTATGTTGACCGTTTCGGTTACAAGGATGCACCGGAATTTCTGAAACCGCAAAATTACTTAAAGCATGTGGAGGATATAGTAGAGCAAAACGACAATAATTTTGACGGGATTATCAACAATACTCCGAATGCGCCTACCGTAAGTGAGCTTGAACAAAAGATAAAGGCGGGAGAAGCTATTTCCCTTACTGAGCTTGCAAAGGCGGTTAAGGTGGAAAATCGCAACACTTCTGAACCGGAGAAAAAGCCGTCTATCAGGGAGCAGCTAAAGGAAGCAAAGAAACAGTCTGAACAGAAAAAACATAACACGAAAATAAAAAATCATGAATTGGAGGTATAGCATGAATCCTTTTACAGTTGAAGAAATGAATTTGTTAAGCATTTACAGAGGCGAAACCAAGGAGGAAGTAACGGAGAAGATTGCATTTGCACTTTCCTTTATGGATAGTGATATGCGGGAGCTTGCAAAGCGCACGGTCAAAAAGGTAAACAGCCTGTCCGATGAGGAATTTTCCGCACTTTCCATTGATCCCGCCGATGAAATATGAGGAAATCAAAACCGCTTTCACCTAAGCAGGGAAAGCGTGTCAATCGCCTTGTAAAAAAAGAATGCTGTAACTTTGATAACGGAAACTGCATTTTACTTGATGAAGGGGAAGCCTGTCTCTGTCCGCAGCTTATTTCCTGTTCGCTTCTTTGCCGTTGGTTTTCAGATGCCGTGCTTCCTCTTGACAGAGAGCTTTTTGCAGAGCTTTACGCACCGGAGGAAAAACGCCGCTGCACCGTATGCGGAGCGCCATTCGCGTCAAAATCCAACAATGCGAAATATTGCCCTGATTGCAGAAAGAAAATCACAAGAAAGCAAGCGGCAGAGCGTATGAGAAAAAAGCGAAGCCTTGTTACGAAATAGAGGGTGCAAATGCCTTGTATAACCTTACTTTTTAGAAGCATTTCAGCTTATGGCAGGGATTTAACCTCAAATCCTTAAAAATAGGGTTTAACTGCGTAACGCAAGGAACAATTTCAAGAGAAAAACGGACGCGGCAGCCATGTATTTGTGGCCGCTGCGTCCGCTGTTTTTTTATGTCTGAAATTCCGTTATTCTTTTACAAGCCTGTATATCGTAAGTGGAATATACCATGCCGCAACGAGAAGCTGCCAGATAATCACAATACAGCCGATCAGTCCGCCGGTTATGATATTGACAGCAAATATTCCCACCGTTGCAGTAAAGTCATGGTTTATCGGAACCAGCCACAGAAACATTCTTCTGATACCGAAAGGAACGCCGCAAAACAGCCATACATAAAAATAGTTTGTTTCTCCGTTTTGCGTAAAGATGCTTTTTCCCCAATAAAAGAGAAATGCTGTCAGCAGAACAGGCACTATTACTTTCTTAAAAAAATCTTTCCATATTTCTCTGCGCGTCATTCTATCAGCTCCTTTTCTTCCGGGAACTGTTTTCTGTCCTCAATATTGTGTATTTCCCGTTTCTTTAGTTAGTCATATCATACCATGAATTTTACCCATCATCCAAAAGAGGAATTATTCAAGGTTCTTTTTATGCTCCTTGCCTGTATTTTCTCTTTGTAAAATCGTATCAACATTCTGTTTGATCTTCTGATATTCCTTGACTTTCTTTTTTAATTTTCCATAGTCGGAATATATGGCATCTTTCTTCTTTTGCAGATCAGAATATTCTTTCTGCAAAGTGGTAAGATTCGGAAGCTTTTTAATGCCTGCATCCTTTAACGCCTTTGTCGCAGCTTCATAAAGAATC
>NZ_ALNL01000038.1:0-12323 GCF_000293155.1 Mogibacterium sp. CM50
TATTGAGGTTAATGCTATGTCAAAAGAAAAAATAAAAGTATACCTCTACACAAGAGTATCTACATCAATACAGATAGATGGCTATTCTTTAGAGGCACAAAAATCAAGAATGAAGGCTTTCGCTCTTTATAATGATTATGAAATTGTTGGAGAATACGAAGATGCAGGAAAGTCTGGAAAATCTATTGAGGGAAGAATACAGTTTACTCGCATGATGGAAGATATAAAATCCGGAAAGGATGGAGTATCTTTTGTTCTTGTGTTTAAGCTGTCAAGATTTGCAAGAAATGCTGCTGATGTTTTATCAACTCTACAAACAATGCAAGATTTTGGAGTCAATTTGATTTGTGTTGAGGATGGGATTGATTCATCTAAAGATGCAGGTAAATTGATGATTTCAGTTTTATCAGCTGTGGCTGAAATTGAAAGGGAAAATATTCGTGTTCAAACGATGGAAGGGCGTATTCAAAAGGCAAGAGAGGGCAAATGGAATGGAGGTTTTGCTCCTTATGGTTATCAACTTATTGATGGGAAATTGATAATCAATGAGGAAGAAGCAATTGCGATACGAACTATTTTTGATCAGTATGTAAATACAACCATTGGAGCAAATGGACTTTCTAAATACTTAGAAAATCATGGTATAAGAAAAATTCCAAGACAAAATGGGAAAAATCCATTGTTTGATGCAGGTCTTATAAGAAAGATATTAAAAAACCCTGTATATAACGGAAAAATAGCCTTTGGAAGAAGAACTTTAGAAAAAGTTCATGGAACAAGAAATGAATATAAGCAAGTTGAACAAGATGAATATTTAATAGCTGAAGGTATTCATGAAGCTATAATTTCTGATGAGCTATGGCAAGCAGCTCAAGTTAAGTTAAAATCTCAAGCAAAGAAATATGAGCATGTGAATAAAGGGAAAGATACACGCACACATCTGCTTTCAGGAATTGTAAAATGTCCAATATGTGGAGTGGGAATGTTTGGAAACAAGTGTATTAAGAAAAAGAAAGATGGTACAAAGTATAAAGATTTTTATTACTATGGCTGTAAACATAGGCATATGATAAGAGGTCATAAATGTACTTACAATAAACAAATCAGAGAAGAATTGTTAGATGATGCAGTTGCTGAGGTAATTATAAAGATAGTAAGCAATCCCAAATTTGCTTCTATGATGCAAGAAAAAATTAACATGAAGGTAGATACCTCTGAAATAGAAAAAGAGATAGATAATTACCAGAAAGAATTGAGGAAGAGCCATTCTACGAAATTTAAGCTAATTGAGGAAATAGATAATTTAGATGCTGATGATAAGCACTACAAACGAAGAAAACAGGACTTAGACGATAGACTTTATCGTATGTATGATAAGATTGAAGACTTAGAATCATTGTTAATTGATGCGAAAGCAAAGAAACAAACTATTGAAGCTGAGAAACTTACAGGAGATAACATATATAAGATTTTGATCTATTTTGATAAACTCTACAAGGTAATGAATGATGTAGAGCGTAGACAGTTAATTACAGCTTTGATTTCTGAAATTCAAATTTACGAAGAAAAGCAACCGAATGGGCAATGGCTAAAATCAATTACTTTTAAACTTCCTATCATCGATGAAGATTTAAATATAGGTTTGGACAATAATGAGCAAGTTGAGTGCATAGTTCTTCTGTCACGGGAAACGAAGTAAAAGTACACAAAAGGCTTGAAATCAAGGGATTCCGAAGATGAGGCAATAAAAAATACCTTTCCCGGAATTCCTTTTTTATCGGTTCTGACAATAGTTGTGAGCACTGATTTTTTGCGAAGTGTAACAAGGCAACTACTGTTTTTGAGGTTTTCGGAGGGTGTGTAACAAGGGAACTGTTGTCAGGACACATATTGTAAAATTGCCCAGACATCATTATAATAAATAAGAAACTTAATGGGGCAAAAAGGAGAATGTCATATGGATGACATTAAGAATGTCGTACGCATAGAGAAAACCCGTGTCATCAAAGACTACAGTGTCGGTATCTATGCCCGGGTCAGCACAAACAGTAAGGAGCAGCTCGACAGCCTTGCCAATCAGATATCGGGGCTTACTCGTCTTGCGGCAGCACACCGGACATGGTTCGTTGCGGACATCTTTATTGATGTAGGTACGGCAAAGACAGGATCCACACGAGAAGAATTCAACCGCATGATCAGAGAGTGCGAGAATGGGCATATCGACATTGTTCTTACAAAGAGCATCAGCCGCTTCGGACGGGATACGGTCGAAACTTTGGAGGCGATACGAAAGATCAAGGATGCCGGAAAGAGGATCATCTTTGAACGTGACAAGATCGATACGGAAACCGTGGACAGCGAATTACTCCTGTCGGTGATCGAAGTCTGTGAGCAGACGGAAAACGAGTGGCGCAGCGAGAATATCAGAATCGGTCTGAAGCAGAGAGCGGCTAACGGCACGTCCGGTTTATATGACAGACCGTGCTACGGATATTACAAAGACAAAAACGGCATGCTTGCCATCGATGAGAAAAAGGCGGAGGTCGTCCGGAACATCTTTGACTGGTATCTGGAAGGGGCAAGCGCGGTCGGCATCAAGAAGCAGCTGGAGAGCAAACAGATCAAAAGTCCCAGAGGGAAAGATACATGGAGCAAGCATACGATAGAATCCATCCTGACCAACATGAAATATACCGGGGATGTAGCGATCGCGGATTCCGGCGGCTCCGGGAACCAGTATAAGCTTGGCGATCACCACACCGGAATCATCTCCAAGGAGAAATTTGAGGCGGTGCAGATCGAGCGGGCGATGCGCAGCAATATGGAAATCACGGAAGATGGCTTGAAACGCAGAAGTACGAAGTACAGCTCCAAACGGAAGAAATAATAGGAATTTAAGCAGGCAGACAACATTGTCCGGCAGCAAAACACGGCATTTCTCGCTTTGTGTCGTGTTAAAGGATGATTCCGGATCGTATCATGGCATGGAAAGGAGGTCACCCATATGGATCAGGTCAAGATAGGCTCTTTCCTGAAAGAACTGAGGAAGGAAAGAAATCTGACACAGGAAAGTCTGGCTGAAAAGCTGAATGTCTCCAACAGAACGATATCCCGATGGGAGACAGGAAGCAATATGCCTGATATCGGTATGCTGGTCGAGATCGCAGAGTTCTATGACGTGAGCATACCGGAAATCATCAATGGAGAAAGGAAAAGTGAGAACATGAATCAGGAAACAAAAGAAACCGCTGTGGCTATGGCGGAGTACAGCCGTAATGAATTAAAAACAGGAAAGCAGAGAATCATCGGCGCATTGCTGTCGGGCTTCGGCATCTTTGTTATTGTATCGGCATTATCGGTATTTCCGAGTGAAAGCAGCTGGGGAAGTATCTACTCTGTGATCGGGAGCATTATACTGATTACGGGCATCTATTTCCTAACGAGAAGAATCCTGGCGAAGAGGGTGCAGCGTATTATTTGCATAGCTGCCTGTGCTGTCATTTTATTCGGGATATTCAGTGTCACCGACTATGTGGCCATTAAACATTTTAATCAGGTGCCGAGATTCAGATATGAGACAGGATGGGATTCGAGCAATCCGGATCAGCTGGTCTATAAGACGCTGTTTTTTACTGCTGTCCGCAAGAACCCCGGAACGGAGAATGAAGTGGTTGAAATTCTAAAATAGCCCCGTTGAGAATGAAATGCGCGAGACAACAGAACCGCTGAAAAATACTGTATATATGCGGCATTTGTGCACATGAACGACAAATTCACAGATAGCCCCCGTATTTCATGTGGAGACGGTAGTACTGCTTTCCCACAAGGCTCCGGACAGTCATATCAACGTAAAGGTGGAGTTTGGCGAGGGAGAAGGCAAGGTGCCATTTGATAAAATAACGGAAAGAGCAGAAAAGTATAAGCCAAAAGAAAGAGTTGCATACAAGAAGATAAATTCGGTTTCAAAGTACATACTGCATATATAGCAGAAGTAACGAGAGCTTACGGTCTCCCTATGTATGACGCTCCTAATGCTGTAGAAGAACTGAAACAACCGAGAAAGCATCCGACAGAGGAAAAAGTGAAAGCGATCTCCGATGCTTTAGTTCATTTTGGACTTAAAAGAGCGCATCCGTATCCACTTCCGGGGACATACGGATGCGCTGGCATATCTGAAAAAGACGGGCATGGTTTGAAGATGATAAGATGCAGAAGCGTCTCTTGTGATATTGGTACAGCTATGTCGTCTCTTTTGAGGCTTCCTGCATCAGTTCATTGATCTCCTTTATAGAAAAATCTAAGGCTGAGAGCCGCTTGACATACTCTTTTGCCAGGGTGCGACGAGTCAACAGGATAAGCTCCTGATGCTCCGTGACTGTCCGACCGGTAGTACGCCGGGTGATTAACAGCCCTTCCGACTTCAGAAGCGCCAGTGCCCTTTGCATGGTATTGGGATTTACTGCCGCTTCCTGTGCCAGCTCTCGGACGGACGGAATCCGGGTTCCGGGGGGATATTCTCCCCTCAGAATCCGGAATTTGATGATCTCGGCTATCTGCAAATAAATAGGCGAGTCCGAGGTGAAACTCCAAGACATTTTTCTCACTTTCTTCTTGCTTATTTGTGCATTAGAACACGAATGCAATCTGGTAGGAAACACTTTGATATATTTGAGCTTGATGGGAATGATAATTTCTCCAATATATAACCATAGGATATAGGACAATTATCAAGAAACTATCATGTTTTCAAAAAACGGCGAGTTTATAGGAATATGGGGTATTCACGGAAAAGCCACTGGCAATAAAAACGAAAGCGTCTGCACGATTTCTATTTAGACAGACCTCAAATATGGAAAACTCAAAAACCTATGTATCCCTACACTGTTGACGTTAGGTCGGTATGCCGATATAATTAGGTGAACAATAAATGGGAGGTGACGATATGGACTTGCAGACTTTGCTTGACCAAAGACAAATCACAAAATACCATCTTTCAAAGGTCAGTGGCGTGCCAAAGACTACAATTATGGATATATGCGCGGGGCGGAGCGAGATCGAGCGTTGCTCTGCAAAAACAGTCCGGCAGCTTGCGAAAGCGTTGGATTGTACGATGGAGGACATCATGGAGCTGTCTTCCCCTTATGACAGTGCAACCGGCCTTCCAAAAGATAAGTCCTATCTTGAACGCGGCCTGCCGCCATTTCTGATGGAATCCATTGCCGCCATGAAAGCAGCATGGAAGAAATTAGATGGCGGAGAACCGTATCTTCGCTGGGACTGCGATTATTGCAATCTTCAGACGGATATCAACAACGCAGAGGTCAACCAGATCATCAATCCGGAGCAGGCATGGTATCTGCGGGAGAAGTATTTAAGACTGGAAAGAGCGTGAAGGAATGGGCGTCATAGATTTTACAGACCTGAAAAAGCGGAAAAAGACCTATGCCGGTGCAAACGGGAATAAAATCTCCGTGATTTACGAAGGCGAACAATATATGCTCAAGTTCCCTCCGCAGGCAAAGCTGAATAAAGGCACGAGTTACAGCAACAGCTGTTTTTCAGAGTACCTGGGCTGCCAGATTTATGAGAGCATCGGCATTCCGGTTCAGAAAACCTTGATGGGAGTTTATACGGTAAAGGGGAAACAGAAAATCGTTGTCGCCTGCGGTGACTTTACGGAACCAGGCGTCTCTCTGCAGGATTTCGCCTCCCTCAAAAACCGCATGATTGATCCGGAACGGCAGGGATACGGGACAGAGCTTATAGATATCCTCCAGACAATTGATGAACAGACCCTTGTAGACCGTGACAGCCTTTTGGAACGGTTTTGGGATATGTTTATCGTGGATGCCTTCATCGGGAACTGGGACAGGCACAATGGAAACTGGGGGTTTCTGTATGATGACCGTACCGACGAAATGACACTCGCTCCGGTCTATGACTGTGGAAGCTGCCTGTACCCGCAGGCTGACAAGAAAATCATGGAAGCGGTGCTCTCCGATCCAGGCGAACGCAATCATCGTATTTACAATATCCCTCTTTCGGCGATTATGCAGGAAGGTAAGAAAATCAAGTATTTTGACTATATTTCCTCCATGCAAAATGAAGACTGCAATCGCGCATTAAAACGCATTGTCCCGCGTATTGACATGGGAAAGATCAAAGGGATCATTGACTATACGCCGTTTATCAGCGATCTCCAGAAGGACTTCTATCTGACAATGCTGATAGAACGGAAAAAGAGAATTTTTGATTTCTCTATAGAAAAACTGGATAGTAAATAATCGAACTTCCATGAAACAGGAAAAGGAGATCAAGAGTGAAAATAAACGAGATAATGTAGACACACTAAAACAAGAGGCATGTTCGCCGCCTCATTCAAAAATGAATATTTGAAGAATCATCAGTCATCGTTGCATTTGACTAATGAAGATGTATCGTAGCCCTGAGCATTCAGGTAATCAAATACATTTGCATCGTTAAGCACAACCCGTTGCGGATGCTCCTGAGGATTTAACAGTTCCTCATAATCACATGGCGAGAAAGGTTGTTTGTCCTTGACCATATGATAGATTGAAACCATCATCATTCTTGCGATAGCGATAATCGCTTTCTTGTGACCGCGGCGACTCTTTATCCTGCGATACTTGATTGCAAAGTAAGGGTTTTTCTTGCACGCTATTGCAGCTAAGGCACATTGAACCATTAAAGGCTTAAGATAAGCGCCGGCTTTCATGATTTTTGTGGAATGCTTCTTGCCAGCAGATTCGTTGTGCTCGTGGTGTAAGACCACACCACGAGTACAAATGACCGGAATTGTCGAACACATCCATGTCGATGCCTGTTTCAGCAAGAACGATAGTTGCGTTAAGTTCATTCATACCTGGCATGGTCGCAACACGTTCAACATACCTGTAGTAGGGTTTGATTCGAACATAGAGTTCTACTTCGGTTTGAGAAATCATATATTTGAGATAATCCATATGGTTACGAGCAAGCGTAAGTTTGGCCGCCTGATCAGCTTCAATTTTGTAACCTTTGATAGCGGCAATGATCTCATCGGATTTCGCTTTTGCCTGCTGCTTGATCAACTTGCGCACGGCTTTTTCATCCATAGATTCGGAGGTGTGCTCAAGAAGATAATAGATGATTTCTGTAGCCGTTTTGCCAAAAGGATTAACCTTATAAGGACAGAGAAAATAATAAAACTTGGAGAGGAGGTAATTCTCATGTCAAATACAAAAAGAACAGGACAAACAGCTCTTTACGAGCGTTTAAGTCGTGATGATGAAATGCAAGGAGAAAGCAATTCCATCACCAATCAAAAGTAGCTACTTGAAAGCTATGCCAAAAGAAACGGCTTTGTAAATATCTATCACTATACCGATGATGGAGTAAGCGGAACAACCTTTGATAGAGAGGGATTTCAAAAGATGATAAAAGCAGTAGAAGAAAACAAAGTATCTACTGTGATAGTAAAAGATATGAGTAGGTTTGGCAGAGATTACCTCAAAGTAGGCTTTTATACCGAAATACTGTTCAAAGAAAAGGGAGTAAACAAGAATTTCTAAAAGTGATGAACAAGTTATCCGATGAAAAAAGAGAAGAAAAATATCAAGGGGACAAAGAGAAGTTAGAAAAACTGTCATCAAGAAATGAATAACTAACAACCCTCATTACAAAACTATACGAAGACCACGCACTTGGAAAAATTCCTGTAAAACACTTTGATAGATTATTTAATACCTATGATACGGAGCAACAAGACTTAGAAAAACAGATACAGTATTTTGAACAGGAAATAGAAAGCTATCATCAGAAAAAAGTTGACACTGATAAATTTCTAAAAATGATAGAGAAATATACAGATATTGAGGAACTGACAGTACCAATGATAAATGAGTATATAGAAAAAGTTGTGGTCCATGAAACAAAAGGGGGAAGAAAAGAAAAAGACAGAAAACAACAAGTTGATGTTTACTTTAACTTTATAGGCAACTGTCAAGTGCCACAAAAAGCTGATATAGAAAAAATGGCTTAAAAATGGTACAATGTTAGTGGCAACTAACTTGAATTTACATGAGGTGTCTAAGTTTAAGGGAAATGGAAATACAAGAAAAAATAAAACCTGTTTTGAATGGCACTGCGGAAACAATGCTTCAAAGTTTTTATGCACGTGCAGAGTATTCACAGAGAAAGAAGCATAAGTTCTATGATGCAAAAGCAGTAGAACTTGTAAATAGGATTGACTATGACTTTTCAACTGCATCAAAAGATCGTACTATGAGTAGTGGTGTCATCGCACGCACACTTGTCCTTGATGAACTGGTCAAAGATTTTATTGGACGAAATCCTACTGCCACAATAGTAAACATTGCCTGCGGACTGGATACAAGATTTTATCGTGTGGATAATGGTATCATCACTTGGTACAATCTGGATTTGCCTGATGTCATAAAGCTCAGAGATCAGATTTTTTTAGAAAGTGGTCGAGTTTCATCTATCGGTGCTTCTGCTTTGGATCCAAACTGGTTCAAGGAAGTAAAAAACAGAAAAAATGTACTTTTTATTATAGAAGGACTGTCCATGTATCTCACTGCCGAAGAGAATGCCAAGATACTTTCTATCATTCGTAAAAACTTTGATACTGCTACGGTCATAATGGAATGCATTGCAAAGATGTGGGTAAAACGAGAAAGAGTTGAAAAATCCATCCAGCAAACCGGAGCCAGATTCGTTTTCGGTGCAGACAGCTTTGATGATATAAAGAACATTGCTCAGGGGTTTCATAAGATTAAAGATGACAACATATTACGTGGTATGCGTGTTCTCACGCCTGCATTAAAGCTAATCGACTGGCTCCCGATTGCGAGAAAAATCACACAGAAGATTCTTGTTTTTAGTAAACAACTCTAAAACCATTAGGAAAAAACTGCCTGATTCAAGGGTTGAGCTGCCGGGAATATGTGCACCGCAGTTATTTTGAGGCATTGGGCAATGCTTTGATTCGTCGGGACTACCTGATCAATGGAAACGAAGCGCATATAGATATTTTTGATGACCGCATGGAGATCTATTCTCCCGGAGGAATGCCGGATGGCACGCTAATACAGGATCGTAATATCAAAGGGGTTCCATCCATCCGTCGAAATCCGGTACTTGCTGACATCTTTGCAAGACTTGGCTATATGGAACGTTCCGGGAGCGGATTGAGCAAGAAATGAATCTTGTTGACAAAGGATTATTGAACAAAACAGCAGAGACGAACAGGAGACGTTATTGGAAGGTTTCCTTAGATAAATAAATCCCTATTTACAAGGAAGTACAATCAGAATGAGACAAAATATAGATGCAGATCTTATACTCACAATAGCTGAACAAGGTTTTGAAGGTCATCTTTATGATGCCAAAGAAAAGGAAAAGGTTGTCATTACCTTTTCCGGCAGTGAGGGAGGTTCTGCGGCTAGTGATACAATGGCCTATTACTACAGGCAAAGCGGCATATCTGCATTAGGAGTCACGCTGTTTGCAGGAATTGCTACAGGAAAATTTCTGGATAAAGTGCCGTTGGAGTATGTTGAAAATGCGATTCGATGGCTTAAAGATCAAGGTTATAAAAAGATTGTAGTGGATGGTATATCCAAAGGAGCTGAATATGCTCTGCTTGCGGCATCAATGTTTGAAGACATCAGCTGTGTCATAGCACGTGTCCCTTCTTATTTTGTCAGTGAAGGTATGATCGGGAAAAAGAGAACATCTGGTGATTCCTGCTGGTCATATCAGAGAAAAAGTTTGAACTATGTTCCATATAAAATGAGATATTTCAATGTGATAAAACAGTTTATCGCTCATCGTGAATTTAATATTCTGGATTATAACACAAATAAGGATATTGGAGCTGAGGCTATCATTCCCATGGAAAGAATTCACGGTCCTATTCTTCTCATATCAACGGAAGCAGACACAGTGTGGCCTTCTGTTCAACAGGCTGATTATATAGAAAAATATCTGCTGGACCGGAACTTCTCTTACGAAGTAATGAACCTGAAGTACCGATATATCAGTCACTTTGCTATCCCGATGAGAAGAAACGAAGGATTGTTAAAACTTCTCTTCAAGACAGAGCGGAAACACCCGAATGAATGTGCATCCGACAGAGCAGATATTACTTCTAAAGTGATTGACTTCATCCGAAATCACTGATAAGGATAAACTGGAATTTATTGGAGAAACACATAAGTGATAGGTATTTATTTAAGTGGAACGGGGAATACGAAGCACTGTGTTGAAAAGCTGGTGCATTTGATGGATGACACGGCACAATGTGTTCCGTTAGAATCCCCACAGATTACAAGCATATTAGAGGAGCAGAACATAATTATTCTGGGTTATCCCACACAATTTTCCAACGCTCCATTTATGGTACGCGATTTTATCGTAAGAAACAGCTCCATATGGAAAGGGAAAAAAGTGTTTTGTGTCAATACAATGGGCCTTTTCAGCGGTGACGGGACGGGATGCACTGCAAGACTTTTAAAGAAGTATGGTGCAGAAATCCTTGGCGGTTTGCAAATAAAAATGCCGGATTCTGTTTGTGATAGCAAGTTGTTGAAGAAAGATATTGAGAGGAACAGACAAGTTGTTAAAAATGCAGATGAGCGTATTGAGCAAGTTGCAGAACAAATCAGGCAGGGGAAATATCCCCAAGAAGGATTATCGCTGACAGCACATCTCAAGGGGGTTGTTTGGACAAAGACTATGGTTCTATCGTAAAACGGCGGGATATTCTGATGTATTGAAAATAAGCGATGCGTGCATTGGTTGCGGCCTATGCAGTAAAGAATGTCCAATGGGAAATATTCAAATGAAAGATAATCGGGCAGTTTCTGGAAATCAATGTACAATGTGTTACCGCTGTATAAGTTTATGCCCTCAAAAAGCAATTACGTTGCTTGGAGAGCAGGTGAAGGAACAATGTCGATACGAAAAATATAAAAGCTTCAAATTATAAAAACCCCGATTTTGTCTGGCGGTCAATCCGATAGACAAATCGGTTTTCCGAGCTTCAATCATAATCATCAGGCTGGTATTCCAAATGGAAAGCCGGCCTTTTACATAGCCGAGTGATTTTCAAAGCGAAGGGCACCCGGCTTTTTCTATTGTCCCATGGAGATATTTTGGTACATACCATATTAGTCTGAACGGGTTCCCGATGACTGACATCAATAAGGGCCTATCGAGCCAAACGCTTCTCGGTAACTTATCCAAAGGCAAATCAGGTCAAAAAGTGTGAGAGTTGAGTTGCCGAGTTAGATGTCGGGGAGTTGTGGCTGTGAGACAGATGACTGTGATTTATGACGAATCGTGAAAGAGGCAAATATGAATACAGCGGAAGCGTCTTTATTGTGCTGGGCGATTGTGTTAATTTGAGGAATTATATTGTTCCTTTTTAAGAGAATTTGCCTAGATAAAATAAGAAACGGAGTTCTCAAATATTTGTTTGGTATGATGCTCGCGTATTCAATACTTGTATTGATATTCATTGCTTCAGAGCAAATCCCTAATTTGAGAATTGCATTACAAAACTGGCGTTTATGGATTACACGGGGAATGCACGCCTCAATAATATTAGTTTTGATTCCGGCAGGTTATTCTATTTTCTTGATTGGGAAAGGCTATTCTAAAGAAGGTGGAAATAGAGCACCGTGGAGATGGAAACTAAAGATGATGGCTTCTATGGTTTTTAGTACGTGGATTGCTTTTTTTAGTCTTGAATTGTCAAGTCAAGTGCAACGAGGTTGAATAATAAACCTCATAAGGAGTTAGGTAGCCTAAGCATTTTCGAGGTCGTCTGTTTAATTCATCCACTTTGCTTTGTATATATTCATCGCTGTACTTTGAAAGATCGGTTCCCTTCGGGAAGTATTCGCGAATTAAACCGTTAGTATTTTCATTTGTTCCACGTTGCCATGGCTGATGCGGCTGTGGAAAGTAAAACTGTACATTGTTTAATGCTGCCGAAGTTTCTGCATGCTTGGCAAATTCCTTTCCGCGATCTGGAGTAATGGAGAATAATGGCTGTTCTTTAAGACATTTAATCATAATCTCACTCACAAGAGTGGAAGTTTTCTTTTCTGCCTTCATGCATAGAAGAAATCGACTTTTTCGGTCTGCGAGTGTAACTAGACAAGGACCATTCTTCTTTCCGGCAACAGTATCACCTTCCCAATCCCCAATACGTGAACGACTCTCTGCCTCGGCAGGTCGCTCTGAGAGATTGTTGCTAATAACTATTTTGCCACGTTTTTCAGTGTGTTCTTTAG